>PWGE01000089.1 GCA_003554345.1 Candidatus Sumerlaeota bacterium
AGCCCTGTCGCAAAATTGTTTGACCATGTCCAGGTCGTGCGTAACCATGATGATGGTTTTACCCTCTTCCTGAAATTCACGTATTTTGTTGAGGCATTTCTTCTGAAAAAATTCGTCGCCCACTGCTAATATTTCATCAATAAGAAGAATATCGGGATTCGTTTCTACCGCTATGGAAAATCCCAGTCGTAAATACATCCCGGAAGAGTAATGTTTTATGGGTATATCGATGAAATTTTCCAGTTCTGAAAACTCTACGATGGAATCATACTTATCTTCAATTTCAGGACGTTTCAAACCCAGCAGAGAGGCGTTCAGAAAAAGGTTTTCTGCCCCGGTGAATTCTGCCTGAAAACCAGCCCCCAGCTCAATAAGAGAAGCCACCTTCCCTTTCATTTGTTTGGTCCCTGCACTGGGCGTATAAAGACCTGCCAGCAATTGCAGAAGAACGGATTTCCCCGAACCATTTTCGCCAATAATTCCAAAGGTTTCTCCGTGATGTACGTCAAAATTGATATCTTTCAATGCCCAGAAAGGTTCACGCTGTATTTTGGGATGAAAGAGATTGGTAATTCTCTTAATAAGGGTTTCCTTGATAGAAAAACTGTGGTCGTAATACAGCATGAATTCAATGCCCAGGTCTTCAACTGATACAACCGGATTTTTATGATTCATAGAAGTTTCACCACACTGTTTTCTTTGTTATGAAAATAGTAAATACCGATCATGAAAGCAATAAAACAGAAGATGGTTGCATGAAAAAACAGGGGTAAAGGTGGAATCTGTGCTTCATAAAATATATATTGAAAAATCTTGATTACCGGGAAAAGTGGATTGTACTGGTATAATTGCTGTAAAAAGGGAGGATATTCTGCCAGCAGGAAGTCTTCATGGTAGATTATGGGAGTGAGAAAAAACCAGGAAAGAAGTATAAAGTCAATAATCTGGACAAAGTCTCTGAAAAATACTGAAATGACCGATAGCAGGAGACATAAACCAATGGTAATGCCGAAAAGCAGTAAAAGAGCTACCGGTAATAAAAGGAGAACGGGTGAAAAAGCCGTTCGATAAGCAAAAAGCAAAATAATAAAAAAGGGGATGAAAGAAAGTATGAGATTTATCAGGCAGGAGCAGACGGTTGCCAGAGGAAAAACTTCCCTGGGGAAATATATTTTTTTTATCAGAGCAGCGTTATGCAGGAGCGAAAAAGTGGAATTTGTCAGTGAAATGGTGAAAAAGTTCCAGACCAGTAATCCGGAAAGAAGATAAATAGGATAATTTTCCATGGGCATACGATGAAAAAGGGTCCCGAAAACGAACCAGTAAACCAGCATCATGAAAAGAGGGTTAAGAAAAGACCAGAAAAATCCCAGGGCGGATCTTTTGTATCTCAGTTTTAACTCTTTAATGGTCAGTTCTTTAATCAGATATCTGTAATCCCAGAGGAGTTGCATTTTTTTTAGAAGCATATATTGGCCCCTTCTATTCCAGGATTATTTTATCAATTAACCGTGTTTTACCAAGAAAAACCGCTGCTGCAATGACATCACCCCGTTGGGCATGCTTTTTGGGATAGAGCTTCTGTCCGTCGACCACTGCCAGGTAATCAATGCGGTAAAGAGGTGATTGATGCAGGGAATCACGAAGAGTATTCAAAAGCTTTTCAACATCTTTTTCGCCGTTTAAAAACTGCTGACGGGCGTTTTGCAGGCCCCGGTATAAAAGAGGCGCTGCTTGTCTTTCCTCTGAAGAAAGGTTCTTGTTTCGTGAACTCATAGCCAGTCCGTCTTCTTCCCGAATAGTGGGACCGGCTATGACCTTTATAGGATAATGAAGTTCTTCTGTCATCTGCTTGATGATGATGTATTGTTGATAGTCTTTCAGGCCAAAAATGGCCAGGTCAGGAAGGATGATGTTATAGAGTTTAGCTACAATGGTAGTAACCCCTTCAAAATGTCCGGGACGGCTTCTGCCACATAAATAACGATCTAACTTATGGACTTTGACCCTGGTTAAAGGACTTGCCGGGTACATGTCTTTCCGGGAAGGATTGAATATGCAGTCTGCTTCATATTTTCTGGCTAACTTTTTATCGCGTTCAAAATCACGGGGATAGGTGTCAAAGTCCTCTGAGGGACCAAACTGCAGGGGATTAACAAAAAGAGAGATGACCAGGTAATCTGCCTGTTCCCGTCCTATTTGCATCAACGAGGTGTGTCCTTCATGAAAATAACCCATGGTTGGAACCAGACCTACTACTTTTCCCTGCTTTTTTTGTTCCAATGCCTCCTGTTGCATTTCAGGTATGCTGTGTATTATTTTCATCTTTTCTCTATCACTTCCCGGGATATGCTGTTTTTTTTCTCAATAAGCTTTACAAAAGGTTTGTGTGGTTGTTTCATCAGGGATTCTAATTTCCTGTCTGACCAGGGGGTGAGGAAGCTGTTATGAGTGCATTCCGCAAGAAGGCGGTAGACAAAAGGGCGTTTATGCCAGGAAGGATGGGGGATGCTGAGTGCCGGAGTTTTGACAACTTCTTGATTGTAAAAAAGAATGTCGATGTCTATGGAACGAGGGGCATAGTCTCCTTTGGAAAACCGACCGAGCTTTTGTTCATAATACCGGGTCTTTCGAAGGAGTTCATGGGGAGAGAGGAGGCAATGCCGGAAAACAGCCACCAGGTTGTAGTAATTATCATGGGCTGTCGGGACATCCTGAGGTTTTGTTTCAACCAGGGAAGATGTTTCGACCAGCGTCATCAGCTCATTAAGGTGATCCAGCGCCTTTAGGATATGCGTTTTTCTGGGTGATATATTACTTCCCAATCCCAGTACAACGTATTCAGCCCACATTATTGATCAGCCGTCCTACGTCCTCAATTTCTATTTCGATGGTATCTCCTTTTTGCATGGGGCCGATACCGGACGGAGTGCCGGTAGCAATAATATCTGCGGGATAGAGTGGCATTACTTGTGATATGAAAGAAACAAGTTGAGCTGGTGGAAAAAGCAATTGGGAAGTGTTAGAGTCCTGGCGAAGTGTACCGTTTTGAAAGAGGCGAATCCTCAGTTTTTGTGGATCTACTCCCTGTGTGATTCCCGGTCCTACCGGACAGAAAGTTGAAAAGGATTTGGCGCGGCACCATTGACCGTCTTTTTTTTGAAGGTCACGGGCTGTTACATCATTGAGGCATGTGTACCCGGCTATGTGTTGCTCTGCATCGCTCTCGGATACCTGCCAGGTTTTTTTCCCGATGATGATTGCCAGCTCTGCTTCGTAATCCACTCTTTTACTCTGGGAAGGGAGCCTGATGGCACCTCCCGGTCCGGTAAGGCTGGTAATGGATTTAAAGAATATAACCGGATCTTCCGGGAAAGTATGATCCAGTTCTTTGATATGATCTAGATAATTTAAACCTATTCCTATAATCTGAGAGGGAAGTACCGGGGGAAGAAAATTGACTTCACCGGGAGTGAAAAATTCGCTGGTAACGTTGTAACCGTGCCAGGGGGTTCCTTCGATGCGCCATAAGCGGTCGCCCCTGGATTTAACAGCATAAAAAGGAAGACTGTTTTGAGTTTGAATACGATAAAACTGTTTTATCTTTGCCAACAATATTCTCCCTTAAAAATCGGCAGAGCCGGTCCCTGGAGTTTGATATTGCAAAACATATCGTTTTTTTTCTCAAAATGAATGGTAAGCGTCACCTCTCCTCTGGTCTGACATTGTACAGGAGATTGCAGGTCAAAGCGCCGATGAGCGAGCACTGCCGATGCAATACATCCTGTTCCGCACGCCAGCGTTTCATCTTCTACACCCCTTTCATAGGTCCTGATTCGGATAATGGAAGAAGGCTGTGATTGAACCACCGAGATGAAATTGGCATTGGTTCCGGCAGGTTGAAAAGGGGGCGCATGGCGCAAAGCGCGACCGGTATCTACAACCGGATATGTGTCCAGGTTGGTTACCGGTACCACTACATGAGGGACTCCTGTATTGATGAAATCTACCTTTTCGTTAAATGCCGGTACCTTTACCTCAATGTTGTGTCGCTCCTCTGTAGGATTGCTCATAGAAACCCGTACTTCTCTGTCATCAAGAACAGTCGCGGTATAGAGACCTGCC
>PWGE01000315.1 GCA_003554345.1 Candidatus Sumerlaeota bacterium
GCCGGCCTTCTGCTTCCCTTAGTTCTTAATTATACTCTATTATTATAAGCTATTTGTAGTAGGAGCCCGCAAAGCCCGCAAAGTAATACCACAGAAAGAATATTTGAAGTAAAAACAAAGGCCGCAAATCCTACAGAGTGAACTTTCAGGAAGACAGAAAATTAGCACCGGAAAACAGAATAATATCTTTTTTTCGTGTTCTTTCATGTTTTTCGTGGTATATCCTCTGAAAATAAACTCTTCATAATACAATGCACTTTGATAAAAAAAACTGGAACCTTACTATTGGTTTGCTGCTTTCCCGGGAGCGCCGATTCCCGACTTACAGTTCACTCTGGCGGAATCGGCATCTTGTTCTTATTCTGAAAGTTCACTCTGGCGGATTCATGATTGGTGGCGCCAACTCTGAGTTGGCGTGAAGAACTCCTCTGAAAATAGAACTATTAGGGTCTGTCTGATTCCGTAATCCTATATCTCCTATTGCTCTTATTGGTCCTATCAGTCATGTATTATTTTCATCATTGGTGGCACTGATGTCTGCATCAGCGTGAATAACTCCTCTGAAATGATACCAGGCACCAGAAATGGCGCCAGAAATGAGCTTTATTCTACAGATAAGATGACCACAAAAAAAAGATGCCGGGTGCACGGTCTTACAGACACAACTGATGAAAAGAATGCAAATCAGGCACAGGCATACTCTACTGGCTATTGCTCAGGAAAGGTATTTTTTCTTCCAATCTTCAATTTCTGAAACATATTCGTCAATATTGGGAAACTTGCGTTTCAATCCCTTTTGATTCATGTAACGTATCTTACCAAAAATCGGTCTTTCCTGCCAGGGACGATCATGTTTGCCAAAACACCAGGCGATCCCGGCATATCCATTGGGATCCCGTCCATCTAATTCGTACTTATCATTGAGAAACGACAAAATCTCATAAGCTTCATCCGGAGTTCTGGTCCATTCAATAACCTTCTTCCCCCAGTACATTCTCATATAGCCAGCCATTTTACCTGAAATCCTCATCTCCCACTGGGCGGCATTCCAGTAAGGATCATGTGTCGTGCCTTCCTCAAACTCTTCCGGTGAATAATGATACGGTCGTTTATCGGTAGAGTGCTCTTCGAGGGTTTTCAGACACCACGAAGGAAGACAACGAAGATTATAATAATCAGCGTTATAATGAGTAAAATTGCAGGCAAGTTCACGTCGCACCACCAGTTCTTCCAGAAATCCGCCGGTATAGTGGGCGTTAACCTGTTGCACTTCATGATACACTTCTAAAGGGGAAATCTGTCCAAAATGAAGATAGGGGCTCAACCCTGACGTCATCTTTTTCGTTGGATCATTTTTTAATTGATCATAGTGATAAACACCACTGCCGAGAAATCTATCGAGCAGATTTCTGGCATTTTCATAACCGCCCCGAAAAAAGGGTGAAGGGAAAACAGAACGGTCAACCTCCAGGTTTTTAAGAACATCCGGAATATCCTTCACCGAAATCTCATGAGGGAAGGGTTCAGACGGTTTGTAATGTTTGCCCTCATATTCAAGATCTCCGGCAGTATATCCGGTGAAAGGAAGGAGCTTTTTATGGATGCGGCGACGTAAGGGGGCCGCACTGTACTGTTCTTTTTCTGCCGCTGTTTCCACGGGGACAATAATATTCGTTTCCACTTCCACTACCGGACATGAAACAGCAGCAGTTACTTCGCTTCTCCAGCGGTATTGTATATCAAGATAACCGCTATCCATCACCAGTAAAGCAGCCTTATCTGCGAGCTCTATGGCACCTGCAGGGGGAGACTGTAAACAGAGGGAAAAGTATATTCCTTTCTTTTCCAGGGAGCGGGCCCCTTCTTCCAGTCCTTCCAGCATGAAAACATAATGTCGCAGATTAGCTCCCGGGAAATCAGGGGTCAGTCCAAAATAAACAACCAGCGGTTTTTGCAACTCACGGGAACGCATACAAGCATAGTCCAGCGCATGATTGTAATGTACACGCTGAGCAGCCTGCATCCAGTAAAGAACATAATCCCCCTCTTTATCGCGAATTGAATAATCTTTACGGCAATGAATCCTTTCTTTCCCTATCATCATAAGCATCCTTGTATTGGGTTACCCGGCATTATAATGGTATCTGTCAGAATCGCCATTTCTCATTAAAAAAGTAAGGCTCCACCAAAAAAAGCTCTCCTGGAAATTCATCCCTTCTTCAAACTTGAGTCAAAACGCAAAACGGTTTTTTTCAATCAAGAAAGCAGTGGAGAAAAAGTAACTTTTGTTGAGTGTTTATTATTGTCCTATGACATTAACAAGGTTCCAGTAAGGCAGGAGAAAGGAGACAGCAACGAAAAGGACAATACCGCCAATAACAATAATCAAAAGGGGCTCGATAATGGAAGAGAGGGCTGATAGCTGATTATCAACTTTATCTTCATAATAGGTAGAAAGTTTTGTTAACACAGTTTCAATACTGCCGGTTTCTTCACCCACAGAGAGCATATCCACCATCACCGGGGGAAAGAGGACAGACTTATCGAGCACCTGGCCCATTTTGCCCCCTTTTTCAACGTTCATAGAAACCCTGTGAAACTCTTTTCCATAAAAGTAATTTGACGCTGTTTCTCTAAGAATTTTCAGAGAATCAAGCAAGGGTATGCCACTTTTCATAAGTGACTCAAAAGTTCGTGAAAGCTGAGCAATTATCACATCCCGATATACTTTTCCAATAAACGGAATGTTCAGGCGAATTTTATCCATCAATCTTTTAAATAGAATATTTTTCGAAGCAAACCTGAGAGCAATAATAAGTCCTGCGATCAGTAACAAAACGCCGTGCCACCAACTCTCCAGAAAATTCCCCACAGATATAGTGAGACTTGTAATAGCAGGCAAAGCCACATCATTAGCCTCATAAAGAGCTTCAAACTGAGGGACCACCATCACAAAGACCACCATCAAAACCAGTAACGCCATGAACAGGGCTATAACAGGATACAGCATGGCGCCGCGAACTTTCCGGCGAATAGAAAGCCGTTGCATAAAGATTTCTTCCAGGCGTTTCAGGGAATAATCCAGCATACCCCCCGCTTCACCGACCCTTACTATATTTATAAAAAGCAATGGGAAAACATCTGTATGACTTTCGCATGCTTTAGAAAGTGGAGTGCCTTCTGAAACTTTCGATACCACGTCTTCCAGAACTTTCTTCAATCCCGGTTTACGGGTTCGCCGGGTAATAAGTTCGAGAGAAGCAAGAAGAGGAATGCCCACTTCAAGCATAATAGCCAGCTCCCGGCAGAAATTGGCAATATCTTCCAGATTGGTTCGTCCAATTTCCCATCTTCGCCAGGAATTTTGCCTGTCTGCATTTTGATTTTCTGTTCGGTCCCTGTTATCCGGTCCTGATTCATCATCACTGCTATTGCGATAATATTGACGCTCCTTATCTTCAATATCTTTCGATATTTTATCCCTCAGGTTATTATCATCCATCTCAATCACTCCTCATCATTGTATTTACTGAAAATTAACCACTTTTAATACTTCCAGGGGGGTGGTCACTCCAGCTGCAACCGCTTTTTTGCCATTTTCTTTCAGGGGAATCAACCCTCTCTCAACGGCTTTTTTCTGAAGTTCGCTCTCTGAATCACCGCGCACCACCATTTCTGTGAGAACATCATCCATTTGGAGCACTTCAAAAAGCCCTATTCGTCCGGAATAGCCTGTACGGAAGCATTTTTCACATCCCTGCCCTATAAAAAGTTTTTTTCGAACCGGAAGTCCCATATCCTTCATAACTGCAGGACTATACTTATGTTCTGTTTTACAGTTCTGGCAGATCTTTCGGACCAGGCGCTGTGCAATTACGCCTCTGACAGAACTGCCAACCATATAGGGATTGACACCGAGGTGCTTTAAAGTAAACACCGCGCCCGTAGCGGTATTGGTATGCAATGTTGAAAGTACCAGGTGTCCTGTAAGAGCGGCACGAGTAGCTATTTCTGCGGTTTCCTGGTCTCTGATTTCACCCACCATCAATATATTGGCATCCTGGCGTAAGACGGCACGCAGACCACTGGCAAAACCCAGGTTTATTTTACGATCAAC
>PWGE01000435.1 GCA_003554345.1 Candidatus Sumerlaeota bacterium
GTATTACCCCCGCCGATAACGGCGACGTCCTTATCCTTGAAAAACATGCCATCACAGGTGGCACAATAGGAAACACCTTTTCCATGAAAGCTGTTTTCACCCGGAATATTCAGCCTTTTATGTTCACTTCCCGAAGCAATAATCACACTTTTTGCTGAAATATTATCCCCTGAAGTAATCACCTCTATTCTTTTTTGGTTGGGAGAAAGGGACTGAACCTCCTGGCCTGTCAATATCCGGGCCCCAAATTTTTCCGCCTGTTTCTGGAGTTTTTGCATCCACTGTATTCCCCGCTCTGCCTGGGGTATACCGGGAATATTCTCAATGCGGTCAGCGGTTGCAGCCATCCCACCCGGGAAAAATTTTTCAAGTACAACCGACTGAAGACCATAGCGCTGGGCATAAACGGCTGCCGTAAGGCCTGCCGGACCTCCTCCGATTATAGCCATATCCTTCTCTTTCATCAGTCAAAACCTTCTCTTTACTTTAAGGTGTTGTTAGATTCTATCAAAATTCTATAAAATGAATATATAACAGGGTGCTAAAAAAAATAATAAAGCGGGGGGAAAGACATCCTTTCCACCCCGCAGTCCATGCCAGGACCCATCAAAAACCATTAAGATAGTGGTTATTCGCCATACACCTTAACGGTTACTTCAGCATACAAACCAAGAATACTCATGGTTTCGTAATCTACGTAATGAATTTCTGTAATACCTGCCTCTTTGGCAATGGTATCAATACTGATATCACCACGTGCAACTAATCCCAGATAAGATTCCACAGTTCCAGAACCCATCTTGGGTGATTGAGTTACATTTGATGTAACCGCATAAGGCCCCTGCACTTCGGTATACCACAGACCGGTTACCGGTGTATAAGGGGACATTGCCTGAGCAGCACAACCAGTAAATATTGAAACTGCAAATAAAAGTAGAACACATGAGACAAGCGCTTTCTTCATTCTTACACCTCCTCGTGTAAATATCACCTTTTCAATTTATCTGGCATGGACAAGTCACCTAAAGAAGTTTCTTATGTACCAGCAATTCAGCAATCTGTACAGTGTTCAGAGCGGCTCCTTTCCGTATATTATCAGCTACCACCCACATTACCAGACCATTGGAACAACTGATATCTTCTCTAATACGTCCCACATACACAGGATCCTGATGCCTGCAATTTACAGCAAGGGGATAAATATTTTTCTCAGGTTCATCCTGCACCACTATCGCCGGAGATTCTTTCAGTGCACGGCGTGCTTTTTCAGGATCAATTTTCTCTTCCGTTTCAACCCATATTGCTTCACTATGCCCCCTGAAAACAGGCACTCTAACAGCTGTAGCACTCACCATAACCTCTTCATCTTCGAAAATCTTTCTTGTCTCATTAACCATCTTCATTTCTTCTTTAGAATACAGGTTATCCTGAAAGACATCTATATGAGGCAGGCAGTTAAAAGCTATCTGATGAGGGTATTCTTTATTAACAAGGTCACCACCATCCACGAAGCTCTGAACCTGATCTTCCAGTTCGAATATTGCCTTGGTGCCACTACCTGATACCGCCTGATAAGTGGAGACCACTACCCGTTTTATTCGGGAAAGTTCACGTAAAGGATGTAAAGCAACCACCATCTGAATGGTAGAACAATTCGGATTAGCCAGCAAACCATGATGACGGGCAGCTGCTTCCGGATTAACTTCCGGGACAACTAAAGGAACAGCAGGGTCATGACGAAAAGCACTGGTATTATCAATCACCACTGCCCCCTCTGATACGGCTCGAGGAACATATTTTTTTGACACAGCCCCTCCTGGCGAAGAAAAGACTATATCGATATTTTCAAAAGAAAACTCATCTAATGCCTGAATGGTATACTCTTCTTTATTAAAAAAAGCCTTTTTTCCTTTAGAGCGGGAAGAGGCTACAGCATAAAAGTTCTTCACCGGAAAACGTCTTTCTTCCAATAAATGCATCATTTCGGTTCCCACTGCACCTGTCGCTCCTACAACGGCCACATTGAATTTCTTAGTCATTTTTTGACCTCCTTCTTATATAATTAAAAAAAGGCAAATCCTTTCATTCAGGATTTGCCTTTTAGAATGAAAGCCATTTCGCATAAAAGAACAACTTTTCATTTACTATTATTATAACAGCTTTTCTATCTATATGCAACGTATAAACCCGGAGTTGGTTTTTATTATTGATTATAAACCATCTGTATCAAACAGTTTTTATCAAAAAAGAATATACAATTTTAAGCATCCCGGTTGGTTGAAGATGAAGCTAATCCTTTTCTTGCAAATTAAATCATAAGATAAGACACAGATAGCAGTGGTTACTTTTTCTGGAGATAGTCAATGTACAAAAAAAACAAGAAAAGGCAGGTGGTTTCCGCAAAGAATGCCACCTGCCTTTTGCAGTCCTGTTATTATGTCAGATAGTTAATATAGCAAGAACTGTTCTCGCACTTCTTTAAATTCTTTAAGGTCTCTTTGCCAGGTTTTCACGATATCTTCCGGAGCCATGCCACGCTTAATTTTTGTTTCTGCGTTCACATCGCCGATAGAGGTCTTAAATCCTCCCTTAAAGCCATACTCATCGGGATAGAAGAAGTGCAGGTGTTGAAAGAGATAAAGACCTGCCAGCACGGGATCGGCTTTATGGCGATCGAGCAATATGGCACGTACCCCATAGCATTTCTCCCCTTCAAAATCATGATGAGGAGCGGTAGGAGTGAATTCTGTGGGTATAAAACGGATGCCAACCTTATCAGAAATTCTATTCATTACCCGTGCCAGTCGTTCTCCATCAACAAAGGGAGCTCCAAACACCTCAAAAGGAATATCGGTGCCCCGTCCCATAGAAATAAGGGTTGTCTCACCGGTACCCAGACCGGGGTAAAAAAGGGCGCCCCACAGGGTTCTCATGTTGGGGGAAGGATGTTCCCAGGGAAGGCCGGTCTGATCCCAATACATCCACCGTTCCCAGTTTTCCATTTCCACTACGGTCAGGTCTGCACCAATGCCAAAATGTTCGTTGCACATTTTAGCCAGTTCACCATAGGTCATACCATGCCTGGTTGGAATAGGAAAGTAAGCTGTAAATCCTCCGGTGACTTCCTCATCAGCCACTGCCCCCTGTACATGAAGACCGTTGATAGGATTGGGCCGGTCAAGCAGGATAAATTCTACACCATATTCAGCACATTCTTCCATTGCCATAGCCATTGTCCACTTATACGTATAAAAACGTGTTCCTATCCCCTGAATATCAAAGAGCAGGGCATCAAGGTCTTCCAGATGCTCCTCCTGGGGGCGACGTATATCTCCATATAAACTGATAATAGGAAGACCGGTCTTTTCATCCTCCTCATCATCAACCACTTCGTCCAGTTCACCTCTGATTCCGTGTTCAGGAGCAAACAGCTTGACAAGATCAACATTCTCAGCCTCATAAAGAACATCAATGGTGCTTTTACCCATATTATTAAAACCGGTATGATTGGTTATCAATCCAACCCTTTTTCCTTCAAGGCTCTCAAAATCATTTTCCTCAAGCACATCAATACCGAGCTGCACCTCCTGTGCCGGCATACAGTAGTAACGGGAATAACGACCGAACAGGGCAAAAGCAGTCAATAAAACCAGACTAATTAAAAGTATTCTTTTCATGGTTCTCCTCCTTCATTAATTTGCTGAATATAATATAATACAGTGCTATCGAAATGCAAAATATAATTCTGATTTAAAAAGATATGAAAAGATTCAGTAAGGGCCTCTATTTTGTTCTCAGAAGCATAATGATTAAAAGTTCTATACTCCTGGGTTACAATTGAGCAGGGCAGACACGCAGGTCTGCCCCTACGGCTGAAATGATCGGGGAGATTCATACAGGGCAAACACATAGGTTTGCCCCTACCACTGATAGATAAACTCTTCAAAATGTAAGGCACATTGATAATAAAACCTTTTACTTCACTATTGTATTGCTGCTTTCCTGGGAGCGCCGATCCCCGACTTACAGTCCGCCTCTGGCGGAATCGGCATCTTATTCTTATTCTGAAAGTCCGTCTATGGTGATACCGGCTTCTAATTCTTATTTTCA
>PWGE01000185.1 GCA_003554345.1 Candidatus Sumerlaeota bacterium
AGAATATGTGGGAGGACTGGTAGGCTATAACAGCTGGGATGGAGCTATTACGAAAAGTTATACAACGGGAAGAGTAACGGTAGAAAAATATGCTGGTGGCTTAGTGGGCAGTCACGGCGGAATTATTGATGAATGTTACGCAGCAGGCTATGTTTCCGGAGAACGCTACGTTGGTGGACTGGTAGGACATACATGGGGAGGCTCAGAAGTTACGGACTCTTACTACGATTATGAAGCTGTAGAGCGTTCCTATCCCATGGCTGAGTATGTTGGAAGAGAAGCAGTAAAAAGATCAAGAGATGAGGGCATACCCAAAACAGCTGAAGCTATGAGGCGTCAGGATACCTATGAAGGCTGGGACTTTAAAGAGACATGGGAAATCATTGAAGGAAAGAGCTATCCGTATGTGCGTGGTTTGTGGGTCATTACAGCAGTGGATTATGAATCAAAGATAGATGATTGGGAAGTCCCCTTACTTTCAAAAGAACGCAGTAATATGATAACCCTGACGCTACGCAATATTGGCACTGAAACCTGGGAAGAAGGGTCTATAGTTCGCCTGGGCGCCATAGGAAATGAAGACGATCTGGCACTGCCTGAAAACTACCGCATTGATATTGACCATGATGTAGAGCCGGCTCAAACACATACCTTTACTATTCCCGTTTATCCAGAAGAAGCCGGCACCTTCACCACCGAATGGCAGATGCTCAAGGAAGGCGAGTTCTGGTTTGGGGAAAAGTTTAGTAAAGAGGTGGAGGTTGTCAAAAAGACAAACGTAGAAAGCGATCTCTGGCAGCTATTTAAGTAAAAGAAAAAAACAAGCAAGGTAAAAATATTTCGGGTGTAGAATATAAGAAAGTAATAGAGAGCGTCCCAAAAGTTATGGATGTGACCTATAGCCACTGACATTTAATTCATCTCAGTTCTATTTGGATGTTTAATTCTAGACCAAGATATACTTTCCATAATTCATCCCAGGTATAACAAGGAGCTAGAGAAAGTTCTGAAAATAATTTTGGGAATATTTTAAGCGTATCTTCTTTGGTTGGGTTTGTCGTTGTACTCTCTGAATGTTCCCCAAAACGGCTACCAAAAGCTAATACTGATTTAAACAGGCAATGACACCCAATATTTTTGAATCTCTTTAATATTGAGCATCATACAATTTCTGGTATGCGTTAGTTCCCTTTATATGTTCGTTTTGTTGTGCAGCGTCATAAGCTGTAGAGCCAAAATCACACCTTACCGTCGCATCAGCTCCCCCATCTATCAGGGCTTTAATAACTGCAGGGTTCTCGTTATTCGCAGCAGCAATCATTAAGGTAGTTACGCCTAACTTATATATGGCATTAACATCGGCTCCGGCTTCTATCAGGGCTTCTATTACTTCTAGCTTCTCATTTCCCCCAACAGCACTCATTAAGGCAGTGGTGTTATACTCCTCATCTCTAGCATGTATATCAGCTCCGGCTTCTATCAGGGCTTCTATAACTGCCGGGTTCTCATTATATGCACCAGCATACGCTAATGGAGTAAAGCCTTCATCATTTCCGGCATTAACATCAGCTCCGCCTTCTATCAGAGACTTAATAACTTCCGGGTTTTTATTGTTTAGAGCAGCAGACATTAACGCAGTGGTACCTTCCTTCTTACATCTGGCACTGACTTCAGCTCCGCCTTCTATCAAGGCTTCAACAACTGCGGGATTTTCATTATACATAGCAGCAAACATTAAGGCTGTCCCACCATACTCACATCTGGCATCAATATCAGCTCCGCCTTCTATGAGAGCCTTAATAATTTCCGGGTTTTTATTATATTTAGCAGCAGCCCTTAAGGCAGTTTTACCCTCCTCATTTTTAGTATTAACATCAGCCCCTTCTTTTAGTAAAGCTTTAATAACTGCCGGGTTCTCATTTTTCTTAGAAGCTTCTATTAAGGCGTCTTCCCCATGTTCTTCCATAATTTCTCTGGCTTCTTTGATAGCAGAAGACTGCTGACAGGAAATACATATCCCAAAAATAAATACAACAAAAAAAGAATGAAACAATAATTTTGTGCCTGATTTCATGTTACTTACACCTCCTTTTCTTATTATAAAGCAAGCAGCCTATATAACAATAAAATTATAACCTAACGTTATTCGTGCTGCGAAGGGGATTGTGACTACCTGCTACGAGAGCTCCTGGCAAATGCAATGATTCAAAAGTGATAAGGTGCCATCAGCCACCAGGCAGGAAAAACCCAGGGACTGGCACGGACTTTCACAGGCTATTACGAACTGAGAATATTTTTTTCAGTGTTTCCTGTGAATGTCCGTGATTGAACATGATCATTGCTCTTGCTTCTGCAACCCACTCCTGTACATCTTTCAGTGCCCGGCATTTGCGCTTCTTCAAGCGCATCAGTGTCAGATGTCCGGGCTCCAGCTAAGGCAGTTTCCTCAACAGTATTGACAATCTTTCCATTCGACAATGATCTAGTTGGTGATTAAAAGTGTTTTAACGGACGTTTATCTTTGCAGGAATCTGGCTAATTGTCAACTCTTTAAGATCAAGCTTTTTACCAGCGTTATCGATATCAATACCGACTAATTCGCCCTTATTGTCATAATCAAGATTGACACCGGCTGAAATTTCACGTGTTTCCACGCTTGTTGTTGAAGACAAGTCAATATACAGAGAATCTGTTTCAGGGTAATAATTTATTTTCATGGTTTATACCTCCTGTCAAAAAAAGCGTTGTGAATAGTCGTTTGGTCTTCTAATGTCACTACGCGTAATATTTTCCCATCATATTCTTCTATTTCTCCCCAAAATCGGAACCGATTTTTTCCTGAAGTTCCACTTTTATTGGATTTTCTATTACTCGAATACACCAATCTTTCTGAAGATATGGTCTTTTACGTAACACTTCGTTTTCAAAGTATGCTGTAAAAGTATACTTGTTTCTCATGTTGCATGCTCTCAAACTATTATAACATTTTTTTTCATCTTGCCTTCTCTTGACTGAAACAAGGAAAAAGGAATAGATAATAAATAATAGTTAAAATACACTGATAAGAAAGAAGAAAGAAGAATAAGTGACAGGTATAAAACGCCGTAAGTCAGCCGTCTGAGTGGGCTATAAAACTGAAAACTATATCAAGCAAATACACCCAGATGGACTGTAAGCTGGAGATCGGTACTCAGGGGAGATTGACCATTTCACTCCTGATTTTCTTCAATTTTCACATCGTTTTTTCTCAAAGTCACGTCTGGCAGTTCTTATCTGAAATCCCATCCTGTTAATCCTGTACATCGATGCAAATTTTTCTGGTTCCTGTATTTTTTCGTATTTTTATCCTCTCTTTATCATGTAAATCCTGTTGAATCACATTTTCTCGGGTTTTATTTTCAGAGGAGTTATTCACGCCAACTCAGAGTTGGCGCCACCAATGATGAACCCGCCAGAGTGAACTTTCAGAATAAGAATAAGATGCCGATTTGGAAATCGGCGCTCCCAGGAAGCCAGAAATACACTCATGAAGTGCAAGTTTTTTTAGCGACGTGTACTATATTTTGTAGATTTCTATTTTCAGAGGAGTTCTTCACGCTGATGCGGACATCAGCGCCACCAAGCATGAAAATATATGTGTTAATGAAGAAGATACCGGGAAGAGTGAAATTTTTTCTCCTGGTTTTCTTTATTTTTCTCATTGTTTTTCTTTAAAATCTGCTTCTTGCAGATTTTTCTGAAGTCCTTATCCTCATCCTGTTCATCGATGGTGCGCCAGGCAAGCTTGGCAATTCTTGTGGAGTGGAAGGTCTCCACCCCGTTAATTGTCTGTTCGGCGGGTAGCAGCGTGAGCGGGAACTGGAGTAATCCGGTTGTCCGAAGCCTCACAATGCAAAGGTGCAGGCCGTAATGCGAAAGCGTGAACCTGATTCAGCCTCGTTATACGAGTTTATGAGCGACAATGCTTTCATCGAGGTAGAAGTCTGTTATCGGCAGGGAAGCAACAGACACATGCTCCTGTCGGGCTCATCGGGGTGGTTGAGGACGGCATGCACCAAAAGAGTTGTCGGGAACCTGGGAGACCCGCATGGGCATGCGCCTG
>PWGE01000333.1 GCA_003554345.1 Candidatus Sumerlaeota bacterium
AAAAATAACAGGCGGATGATTGTTCTTTATTCTGCTCATGAAGATAGCAGCTACTCCGGTATAGGGATTGGAAAGACTCTGGCGGGGTCCATATACATTAAAATAACGCAGCGCGACGGTGGGAATAGAATAGGTGCGTCCGATTATCATGCATAACTGTTCCTGGTCCATTTTGGAAAGTCCGTAGACGGAATTATTATTCTGACGGGCATCTTCGTTCGTAGGTATGGGTTTTAATTCCCGCCGGCAATGGGGGCAAAAACATTCCCATTCTTCAGCTTTCAGTTGTTCCGGAGAACGAAGAGGAGGTCGGATATCACCACAGGAAGTACAGCGGTAACGTCCTTCGCCATAGCTGCTCATTGATGCTGCTACGATGAGCTTTTCGACATTATTTTTTGTATTGACCAATACATCAAGAAGATTGGCTGTTCCCAGAGAATTACTGGCAATATATTTAGATATCTGATATTGTGATTGTCCCACGCCTACCATGGATGCTTCATGAAATATGACTTCCTGGCCCTGAATGGCGGACTTGACTTTTTCATAGTCCCGCATATCTCCCTGAATAAATTCCGCATTTTTATTGAAATAGTCCGGTAATTGACCGCTCCGGTGCACTTGCGGTTCAAGATTATCCAGTACCCGTACTTTGTGACCCTCTTGAACGAGTGAATCCACCAAAAATGAACCAATAAAACCTGCGCCACCTGTAACTAAAATTTTCATGGTTGTACAGCTCCTGCCTTATTATATCTATTCGGCGAAGTAATTCCGAATAGAGCCAAGATTATCTTTTATCCAATTGTAGGCCTGTTGAAGGCCCTTGGTATAGGAGGTTTGTGGAAACCAACCAATTTCATTAAGGAGACGGGAGTTATTGCTTATAAAAATTTTTTGATCGCCGGGGCGCCAGTCTTCATGGTTATAATCTACAGGAGTGCCGTTAATCTCTTCTATACTTTTTATGAATTCCAGAAGACTTATACTGTTATCCGGCCCCCCGCCGATATTGAAGATGCGTCCTCGACATTTATCCTTGTTCTTAATAGCCTGATCATACGCTTTTATCAGGTCGGAAACATACAGGATGTCCCTTACCTGCTTTCCAGTGCCATAAATTGTAATTTTTCTTCTGAGAAGAGAAGCAATGATCATCCAGGCGATCCATCCCTGATCTTCAAATCCGTATTGGTGGGGTCCGTAGATACAGGATTGACGAAAAACGACAGCGGGGATGTCGTATATCCTGTTATAGTCCCGGACATATTGATCGGCGGCTCCTTTTGAACATCCATAAGGGGAATAAAGGTCAAGATTCATGGTTTCCGAAATTCCCTGCACATTTTCGGTAAATTCGTATCTTGTGTCAGTTTCTTTACAGGGCAGTTCCTCTAAAGGACCGTATACCTTGTTTGTGGATGCATAAATTAAAAAGGGTGCCATCTCATTATTACGGAGGGCTTCTAAAATATTGAAGGTACCGGAAAGGTTGGTTTCAAAGTCCATGCGGGGATTCTTTACGGATGTGGTGACTGCTACCTGGGCGGCCAGATGTATGATAACATCCACATCCTGGTGTTCCTGGAGGAAAGATTCCAGTTTTTCATAATTGCGAATGTCCCCGTGTTCAAATTTGACCTGATAATTATTAGTGAGCCAGTCAATATTATCCTGTGAGCCAGGCCGGGAACAATTATCATAGACTATGACTTCGTAGTTCTCGTCCTGTTTATTGAGAAAAAATTGGGCTGTGTTTACTCCAATGAAACCAGCGCCACCAATAATGATTATCTTCATCCATTCTCCTTCAGTGAAGATGCCGGACTAAAAAGAAAGCACCTTACACTTTATGCTTCCATAAATTTTGCCCGATATAAAACCAGCGCTACTCATTATATCAAATAAAGGATAAATTTTCGATATTTTTCCCTGTCCTGTTAAAAGGGTCCAGGGCAGCCTTAAGAAAGCGGCAGGAATGGAAAGATAAGGACGAATGTCCAGGGCTGCCAGGCTATTCCATTCAGAACGATATTTTTTGAATAATAAGGTGTATCCGTAGCCATAAGAAAAAGTCTGCTTTAAAAACGAGGTGAAACCGGTACGGTGATAATGATACACCACTGCTGATTTTTGATAGTAAAGTTTCCAGCCTTTTTTTTGAATTCTCCAGCATAAATCGGCATCTTCGCAAATAACCAGTTCTTCATCAAATCCCTGAATATCTTCCAGTATGGAATGACGGACTGCCAGATTGGCGGTAAGAAAAAAGGGGGGAGAAAACCGCTCGTTTTTATATACTCTTTCCTGGGATAGGATCCTGCGAAAAGAAGAGTATTCTTCAAGAATATTTTGGGGCGGTGCTGGTAAAAGATTGCCACCACAAGTGCCAATATCTGTCGTTTGCTGCAAAGGTTCAACCAGATTCTGGAGCCAGTTTTTTTCTGCATAACAATCCGAATCCAGAAAAACAATGATTTCGCCTTGAGCTGTTTTGATGCCTTTGTTTCTTGCAGGAGAGGCCCCGCGTTTTTTTTCTTCTTGAAGTATCACCGGATATTGTGTGGCTATTTCCCGGCTGTTGTCTGTGGAGTTATTATCTATTACAATAACCTCATAGGGGAGGGTGCATTCCTGCTGAAAAACTGACTGCAGACACCGGGAAAGAGTACGGGAAGAGTTGTAGACCGGGATAATAATTGATATATAAATAGTTTCTTTTTTCATTCTCTGTTAGAAAAAAAACTGTTCCCGTAAAATGGACAACAGTATAAATTTCGTTTATTTTTAATAAAATATTATAACATAGAGAGATTGAATAAGGATTCTATTTAAAAGTCAATCCAGGCCTGGATTGAAAAAATATGCAGGATGCAGGAGAATTATATGACCGGGGGTAAAATTCGTGATGAACTTGAACTCATGATCAGGGCCCGGTATCCTATTATATCCATTGTGAGTGTAGAAGAAGGAAGAGTGCTTGAACATTTGCGTTATGTGAGCAGGGAACTGGGGAAGAAACTATATGTATGGTCTACGGCTACTGGTTTACAGTTGGATTCAGATATCGCTCCCACCCATTATAAAAAGGTCATCCGACTACCGGAGGTGGTAGAGTCATTAGAAAAAATTGCACAGGACAACGAATCAGCCCTTTACTTTTTTAAAGATCTGGAATATTACCTGGATGAACCGATTGTCATCCGGATATTAAAAGAATTAAGTTATATTCTGCGTCATAGTTATAAATCGTTACTTTATATTACGCCGGAGTACAAACATCGACCGGAGGTTGAAGCCTTTATTGCTCTTTATGATTTTCCTTATCCTTCCCGGAAGGATATCAGGCAACATTATCATACATTAATAGGACAGGTCAATTCCAGGAAGTTTAGTGTTTGTGTAGATGAAGAATTTGTTGAAAAGTTGACCGATGCTGCATTGGGTTTGACAGAGGATGAATTTGAAGATGTCATTTCCAGAATTCTGGTACAACATGAAGGCATATCCCGTGCCCAATTACCTGATATCTACTCGGAGAAGAAGCAGATTATCAGGAAGAGCGGTGTTCTGGATTATTATGAATCAGATATTCAAATGAGTGAAATTGGCGGATTAGGGGCTTTGAAGGGTTGGCTGAAAAAGAGAAAAAAAGCCTTCAGTGCCAGGGCCCGGGATTTTGGGGTTCCGCTCCCTAAAGGGATCTTATTGCTGGGAGTACAGGGGTGTGGAAAAAGTTTAAGTGCCAAGGCAGTAGCGAATTACTTTGAATTTCCCCTCCTGAAGCTGGATATGGGACGTCTATTTTCCAGCTATATTGGAAGTTCAGAAGAAAATATTAGAAAAGCAATTTACCTGGCGAAGACCCTGGCGCCGGTTGTATTATGGGTAGATGAGCTGGACAAAGCTCTTTCTGGTTTACAAAGTTCGGGCATGTCTGATGCAGGAACGACGGCACGGGTGGCTGCTACCCTTTTAACATGGCTGCAGGAAAAGGAAGAGCCGGTATTTGTGGTGGCAACTGCTAATGATGTTGAAACCCTTCCTCCTGAATTATTTCGCAGGGGACGGTTTGATGAGATATTTTTCGTGGATCT
>PWGE01000448.1 GCA_003554345.1 Candidatus Sumerlaeota bacterium
CCCCACTCTTATTCATAATCCCCGCTCTAATATGAATAATGCAGTAGGGACCTGTGATGTACAGAGATTATTTGCAGAAGAGGTGAGGGTAGGACTGGGAACTGATGGGATGACATCTTCTCTTTTACCGGATATTTCAACGGCAGTCTGGCTGCTTAAACATCAAACTTCCGATCCCGCCTCTGGTTTTAATGAGACACTTCAAATGTTGACGCAGAACAATCCGGGTGTGTATCAACGAGTTACCCGGAAGAAAGCAGGGCGAATAGCACCAGGTTATTCTGCTGATTTTGCCATATTTCATTATCCTTCGCCCACCCCCTTCTCTCCTGAGACGTGGTTGGGGCATCTGTTTTTTGCCATTAGCGGGCAAAATCCAGTGTACACTATTACGAATGGTCAAATTCGATATGATCATGGTTGCTTTCCGGGGATAGACCTTGCGCAGTTCAGTGAAAACTCTCGCAAGGTGAGCCGCAAACTCTGGAGCAGGATGTGAGGATGGAGCATCGCTGCGGTTTTGTGGCACTGATAGGAGCTCCTAATTCCGGGAAGTCCACCCTGCTTAACTCTCTTCTCGGCGATAAGCTGGCTATTGTTACCTCCAGGCCCCAGACGACCCGGGATAATACCCTCGGTATATTGACTCTCTCCTCAGCCCAGATCATCTATGTTGATACGCCGGGTATTCATATGGCCGGTAAGCGTTTTAACCGGATAATGGTGGAAGGGGCGTTGAAGGCTCTTGAAGATGCCGACATGGCATACTTTATTGTAGATGCTGCTAAAGGTATTTCCCCAGCCTGGCATACCTTTTTTAAGGAAATTCTGACCCCTGTAAAAACACCTGTTTTTCTCCTTCTCAATAAAGCTGACCTGGTCGATGAAAATGTTTTGCAACAACGAAAAGAAGAGTTTATGCAATGGAAAGACTTTACGTATGTGGACTATATAAGTGCCGTGTATCCTCAGTCTCTTCATAATATGCTCAGGAAAACTTTAGAGCTTTTGCCTCCTTCTCCGCCGCTGTACCCTGACGATATAATCAGTGATACCACGGAACGCTTCTTTGTCAGGGAAGTTATTCGGGAAAAATTATTTGAAGAATTGCATGATGAGCTAACTTATTCCTGTGCTGTAGAAATAGAAGAGTTCCGTGAACAGGAAGAAGAGAAGGATTTTATCTATGCCGTCATTTATGTGGAGACACAGGCTCAAAAAAAGATTGTAGTAGGCAGAAAAGGAAAAAAACTTAAAAAAATAGGGATGCAGGCCCGGCAGGATATCGAAAAGTACCTGGAGCGGGAGGTGTTCCTGGAACTGTGGGTCAAGGTTGAAAAGAACTGGTCGAAAAACCCTCGTTTCCTTAAGAAACTGGGATATGGTGATGGTAAAAAATAAACAGGCTGAAATATCTTTTGTCACTGGCTAGCCTGGAAAACACTCCAAAAGTGTTCATAAACTGCTGAGCTTTTACAGGGAGCTTCTTACTCCATCCCTGACGCCGGCGTGAAGAACTCCTCTGAAAATAGAAATACCTTAAGAATTCAGAAAAAGAAGAACAACTAAGAAAACAGAAAAATATTGCTTACAAGTTCTATACTCCTGGGTTGCAATTTAGCAGGGCAGACACGCAGGTCTGCCCCTACGGCTGAAATGATCGGGGAGATTGATACAGGGCAAACACATAGGTTTGCCCCTACCACTGATAATAAACTCTTCAAAGTATAATGCACATTGGTAAAAAACTTATACTTTAGTAATGTATTGCTGCTTTCCTGGGAGCGCCGATCTCCGACTTACAGTCCGCCTAAGGCGGTATCGGCATCTTATTCTTATTCTGTCTGAAAGTCTGCCTATGGCGGTATCGGCATATTGTTCTTATTCTGAAAGTCCGCCTCTGGCGGGTTCATGCTTGGTGGCGGCAGCCTTCAGCGTGAATAACTCCTCTGAAAATACATCTATAAAAGGCTGTCTGATTCCGTGATCCTATATCTCCTATTGCTCTTATTAGTCCTATAATTCATACTCTATTTTCATGATTGGTTGCACCGGCGTCTGCATCAGCGTGAGGTTTTCTCCGGGAAACTCTTGAAGGTGTAAAAGGAACACTCTGTTTTGCTCAGCGGTTGCAATAATATCTTTTTACAATATTACTCGTCTTTCTTTAGATAACTCTGGTCTACTTTCCTGCGGTTAACTCAGAAAACTTTTTTTTAAAAGGATGCCCTTACAGTTGAGCAACTTTTTCACAGGCGAAAGCTGTTTTCTGCACTCTCGGCTGGAGAGAGAATGCTGCACATTTTTATTTGCCGGCCCCAAAGGTTGCATGACAGTAAAAAGTATTTAAAATTCCATCTGAGCAATAAAAGGGGCAGATAAATTTCACTCATATACTGCCAGAAAAAATCTTTTCAAGGGGTGAATAAAGAAGAATCCGAAAGACAAACTCACTTAATCCCGGGAACAATGCTCCCGACTCAAGCGAACCATTCTTTGCAATGTAGTTTCTAACTGACGAAAGAGGTCATAAGAAATCTTTATATATTGTGGTTTTCCCTCGCTGGGAGGGGACAGGTCTTCTTCTGCCAGGTCAAATAATCCCTGGCGAGGCAAGGGGGCTCTATTAAAGGCCTGATACTGACCGGGTGGTTCCACCACTGTTTTTCTCTTTCCCAGAAGATAAGCATTCAGGGCTTCCAGTTTGACACCCTGCGAGAGATAATATTTGATTTTAAGGATAGTTTTTATGTCTTTATCAGTATAAAGACGCTGGTTATTTTCAAAGCGCCGGGGCTTAAGATGTTTGATTTTAGATTCCCAGTAACGAAGCTTGTACTCTTCGACCCCGGTTCGCTGAGAAACCTCACTAATTTTATAATATACTTTTTTTTGCTTTGCCATTTCATAACAATGAAAGAAAGTATAGACAGGGAAGATTTTCTTTCTTCCCTGTCCATATAAAAATACTACACCAAAAATTAATTGGTGGCGTCTTTCAGCTGTTTACCAGCCTTAAAGACAGGCACGTTACGTGCCGGGAATTTCCGCACCTGGTTAGAATTAGGCACCTTACCAGTGCGTGCTGGACGATGGTTTACCTTGAAAATCCCAAAGCCTGTCAACTGGATTTTCTCTCCTTCTTTCAGAGAGTCCGTAACCAGGTCAATAAAGGCATTGACAAAATCAGCAGCCTTCGTCTTGGGAACGTCCATCCTTTCGGCCAACTTGGCGACGAATTCAGTCTTAGTCATCGTTTCACCTCCTTTAATTTTGGTTTTATAATGAATTACCTGGTATATTGTTTATATTTTTTTTCTATATGTCAAGTAAAAATCTAATTTTATAGGGTTTTTAAGGGATATTTCTTAAATTATTCGCAAATTTCCTCTTTCGCTTCTCTTCTCATCAATTTCTCAACTTCCTCTTTAGGGGTGGTTCCCTGAAATAGCAAACGATACACCGCCATAATTATAGGCATGTCTACTTTCCATTTTTCAGCCAGTTGAGCAAGAGTACGTACAGTATAATATCCTTCTACGACCATTTCAACCTTTTCAAGAGCTTCCCTGACAGTCAAACCCTGACCCAGATATTCCCCAAAAGTGCGATTTCTACTATGCTTACTCATAGTAGTAACTACCAGATCACCAACACCGGCCAATCCCATAAAAGTTAAGGGACGGGCCCCCACCTTTTTCCCAAAGCGATTGATCTCCATCAATCCTCTTGTTATAAGCGCCGCCTTTGCATTATCTCCCAGTTCCAGTCCATCACATACACCGGCTGCAATGGCAATAACGTTTTTAACAGCACCTCCCATTTGAACACCTATGACATCATTATTGGTATAAGTTCGGAAATAAGGGGTGAAAAAGATTTCCTGCAATTTCTCCGCCAGCGATCCATTTTCTGAAGCGATGGTAACACTGGCAGGTTTTTTTTGCGCCACCTCTTCAGCGTGCGACGGACCTGATAATACAGCCAGCTTAATGTCCGCTTCATCCAGGACATCCTGTAGAACCTGACTCAGAAAACGGCCTGAACCATGTTCAATACCTTTTGTACATATTAAAAAGGTCTTC
>PWGE01000347.1 GCA_003554345.1 Candidatus Sumerlaeota bacterium
CGACCATCCCGCATCCCAGCACTTCCAGCCAACCAGATTGCTTGCAGATATTGCATCCTTTCTGTTTACAGAATACACACTGAATATCTACCTCTGCCGAGGGTTCGGTAAAGGGGAAAAAGCTGGGGCGAAAACGTAATTTTACTTCCTCATGGAAAAACTCTGAAAGGAAGTATTGCAGTGAACCTTTGAGATCAGCAAAAGTGACATTCTCAGCTACCAGCAGCCCTTCAATCTGAAAGAACATGGGAGAATGTGTAATATCAGCATCACAGCGATAAACCTTGCCCGGTGCTATGATGGAGATGGGAGGCTTATAATTTTCCATTACACGAACCTGTACCGGTGAGGTATGGGTTCGTAATAATTTGCCTCCCGGCAGATAGAAAGTATCCTGCATTTCCCGGGCCGGATGGTCTTCAGGAAAATTCAGGGCCTCAAAATTGTAAAAATCAGTCTCGATTTCCGGTCCCTGGGCTACTACAAACCCCATTCTCTCAAAGATGGAGATCATTTCGACATTGGATTTAGTGATGGGATGCAGTGAACCCTGTTGAGGTTTCTTACCGGGAAGTGTGACATCAATTTTCTCCCGGGAGATTCTTTCCTGGAGTTCACGATGCTGCAGTTCCTTTTCCCGTTCTTCTATCTGGTTTTCCAGGCTGGTTTTTAACTTATTGACCTGTTGACCGTATTGAGGACGTTCCTCAGGGGATAATTTCCCCATTTTACGAAAGAACTGAGGTACGATCCCCTTTTTTCCCAGGTATTTGACGCGAAGGTCCTGCAGGGAAGAAAAATCGTCGACCTCCTGTATGTCTTCCTCAAAATCTCGAAGGGTTTCACTGATTTCGGGAGAATAATCCTGATTCATCATCTATCCTTGGGTGCCTGGTTATTTCTGTTGGGCAATATCGACTAATTTTTTAAAACTGTCGGGGTCGTGGACCGCCATCTCAGAAAGATGCTTGCGGTTGATGTCAATGTTTGCTTTTTTGAGTCCATCGATAAAAGCACTGTAGGAAAGACCATGGATACGAGCTCCTGCATTAATCCGCTGAATCCATAACTGGCGAAATTTCCTTTTCCTCTGACGACGCCCGGTATATTGATGTTTCCATGACCATTCTACAGCATCTTTGGCAGTGCGGTAGAGTTTACTTCGACTACCCCGAAAACCCTTCGCGGCTTTTAATATTTTTTTCTTTCTTTTATGAGCAGCAACGCTATTTTTGACCCTTGCCATTGTGGGTTCCTCCTTTCTCAGTGTTTAAGTTAGCGGCAAAGCAACTTTTTGATGTCTGAAGCGTTTGTTTTATCAACGAAACCCGGCTTGCGGAGTTTGCGTTTGCGCTTCGAGGTTTTTTTTCCTAAAATGTGACTTCTATAAGCTTTAGCTCTTTTGATTTTGCCTGTAGCAGTTACTTTGAAACGCTTGGCTGCTGTTTTGTTGGTCTTCATTTTTGGCATGAATATGCCCTCCTTCCCTTTTAATCTTTATGGTGGGCAGGAACCAGATTGCAGACAAGGAAGCGATGTTGCAACTTTCCTTTTTGATCCACTTTTCCGATGTCTGAAACTGCTTCTATGATATTTTCCAGCACTTCATAACCGGCTTCTGGATGTTGAATCTGGCGTCCCCGGAAAAAGATCGAAACCTTTACCCTGTTGCCCTCTTTCAGAAATTTGCGGATCCGGTTGGTCTTTACCTTGAAGTCATGCTCCTCAATCTTGGGAGTAAATTTTACTTCCTTGACGACAATTTTCTTTTGTTTTTTCTTGGCCTGTCTCTCTTTGCGCTTTTCTTCATACAGGACTTTCCCAAAATCCATCACCCGACATACCGGGGGATTGGCTTTCGGTGCTACCTCTACAAGATCAAGACCTTCATTCCGGGCTTTTTCTAAAGCCTCCTCCAGGGCAACTATACCCAACTGGCTTCCGTCCGCTGAAATAAGTCGCACCTTTGAAGACCTGATTTGAGAGTTGATTCTGGTTCTACCTTTAATAGTTAATCCTCCTATAATTAGAAAAAACGAATAACCCAGAAGAGTTATTCGCTCATGTCTTCCTTCTTTTACCCTATGAACAGCCTTTTATCAGCGTTATAGGGTGAGGAGCGATCCTCCTGCTTCCAGGTTTGAAATTTTGATTCTTCATTAAAACATAGTACATTCAAATAGCAAATATGTTTTTAAAGTATTTCGCTGCGGGGTAACATATTGAAAGAAAAGGTGGTTATAGGAAGCAGAACAGGGTGTATGACAATTCAGACTGATGCAAACCTCATTTACACTTCTATGTTACAGGCTTTGTTTTTTGAAAACCGTCAATAATCCTGCCTGCAAAGTACCTGTATCAACAATTAACAGCAGTACGTGAAAGTCTCTTCGGGGGTTGCTTTTGTTCTGTATCGTCATATCACTCCTTGAAACGTTCATGAGATTGAGAGATTGAAAAAATTCCGTATAATACACAGAACTCTCTGACAGGATGAATCATGAAAAGCTTATATCCAACGTATAGTATTGATAGCCACTGTCATCTTGATTCCGACTTATTCCCTCGATGGCGAGAGGTGGTTGATGAAGCGGAGTCAAAAGGTGTAGAAAAGATTGTAACTGTATTGAGTGAACCCGACAACCTGGATCGATTTGAAAAAATGACAGAGGATCCCAGGCTTTATTTTGTTCTCGGTTGCCATCCTCATCATGCCAGAGAATATGACCAGCAGCTTGAAAACAGAATCAAGAAGTGGGTCAGGAAATATCCGGAAAAAGTGGTGGGGATAGGAGAGACTGGTCTGGATTATCACTACCATTTTTCAAAACCGCCGGTGCAGAGGAGGGTTTTTAAAAGGCATTTGCAACTGGCGCGGGATTTGAACCTGCCGGTGGTTATTCATACCAGGGAAGCAGCTGAAGAAACTCTTTCCATTCTCGAAGAAACAAAAAGCTTTCAAAAACTTTCCCTTCTTTTCCATTGCTATACTCAGGCACCAGAATTTTTGAAACATTTATTTCAGTATCCACATGTCCATTTTTCTTTTAGTGGAATAGTGACCTTTAAAAAAGCAGAATATCTACGGAAGCAGCTACGAACCATCTCCCTCGCGAACCTCCAGGTAGAAACTGATGCTCCTTATCTGGCCCCTGCTCCCTATCGCGGTAAGGAAAACACTCCGGCTTACCTTCCCCATACCATCAAGTCGATGGCTGATACCCTGTCAATGAATCCGGAAGTGCTTCAGGAAATATTAACCGTTAATACCCTGCGTTTTTTTAGACTGGAAGATGAACGAATACCTCAGGAAGTGGCCTACGAGTATAAGGATAATATTTATTTAAATATTACGAGTTATTGTGGATTGCAGTGTCGTTTTTGTATAAAAAAACAGGGCCGTTTTGGTGGTTTGCCTCTCTATTTAAAAAGGAATCCATCTGCAGAAGAGGTGGTGCGGCGTCTTCAGGAATTTCCCCTATACCGGTACCGGGAGGTTATATTTTGTGGTTACGGCGAAGCAACTCTTAATTTGCCTGTTTTGCAGGAAGTCAGTCGGTGGATTAAGCAAAATACCTCTCTTAAAATCCGCCTTAATACCAACGGTCTGGGGAATTATTTTCATCAACGTAATATTGTGCCTGACCTTGCACAATGCGTGGATACGATGAGTATCAGTTTGAATGCCTCTTCCAGCGAAGAATATCGCCGGGTCATGAAACTGGAACCTTTTCAGCCTGATTATTATTCCCATATAGAGGCTTTTTTGAGAGAAGCCAGAAAAAACTTTTCTTCTCAGAATTTGACGGTGAGCGCTGTCCGTCTTCCCTCCCTTGATATTGAGGCCTTCCGGGAAAAAGCAGCAAGGGAACAGGTTGCCGCTCGATTAAGACCCTGAACGGTGTGTGTCATATTGACACCAGTGTATGTTTATGATACTCCTGCGAGTGTTGATAGTTGCATCAGTATATGAGTTGTAATTGATATCAATGTTCGGTATTAACATGCTCCTTCTTTCCTGAAGCCCCACACAAGGGAATGGACTTTATTAGGGGTGCCCTTTCTGGAAAAAGGTGCCCGGA
>PWGE01000366.1 GCA_003554345.1 Candidatus Sumerlaeota bacterium
AAAGAACTCCTCACTCAGGGCAAAAGAGTAGTCAAAACCCACCTCCCGGCGAGGCAAAGAACCTTCACCTGCTTCTAACACAATTTCTCCCCAATCATTTTGTTGAAAGGCCAATCGTTCCCAGGAAAACTCTTTTTCAGGATTCCACTGAAAATTCTTTGCTTCGGTAAATAGTTTCACAGCTTCATCAACAGGAGGAATTGCCCCTTCTGTAACTGCTGAAAAATGAAATAACTCCAGATCAAGATGGTCCAGCGTCTTTGAAGGCTCTGCCAGGATATTCCGGACGCCAGATATATTACCATCTATTCTGCTTTCAAGAAAAGCAACTCTATCCAGATGTTCCTGGACTTCCCGGGGCACCTGCTTTTTTGCCTGCGTAATATCTTCAGGTTGAAATGTTATCTGCGCTATGACATCAAGAAGGTCATTTTGGTGACAGTAGGTGCCATTCAAGCGCCCTCTTTCTTCTCTGAGATAATAAGCCAGCATATCTGCCTGGGAAAGGGACATATCTATATCAGCTAATGAGGTATTAAAAACCTCAGCTTTTGCTGCCTGTATATGAAGCATTCCCTGGCTGGATTCGATAAAGTCTTCGCCGCTTATATATTCACTTAATTCCAGGTCTGCATACAGCTCCTCCGACCAATGTTCCTGCCAGGATACATCCCCCATCCTGATCATACCTTTTCCCTGATAAGCCTCATCTTCCTTTCGCACATTAACATTATAATCCCCATGGTTCATGAATAATTCATGCCGGGGAAGTGATATTTCCTGAAAGTTTCCCTGTGCTTCAATCAAAGCTTGCTGAAATTCCAGGTCGGAAGTAACCCTCAACGAACCTTTCCAATCCCCTGGAGATAATTCATATAGCCCCTGAATTGACAGCTCATCTCTGGTTCTTTCCAGAAAAACGTTCTCAAAATTCCAGACCTCCCCATAGGGAAGTTCTCCCTTCACCGTGGCATGATCACAATATACTCTTCTCCAGTCCATGATACCCTCGACATCCGGTTCTCTGAACTCTTCCAGGGTTTCACGGAGCTCTTCAAAAGGCTGCAATAAATGGATTTCCAGAGAGGACAGAGAGATTTCCCGTAATAGCAGTCGTTGTCTTAATATGCCGGCTAATAAGTTGACCCTCAATGTTAATTCAGGAGTATTCGCCCTCAATTCCTCTCGTTCCCACTGAACATCCCTGAGAAAAATCCCCCTGCGAAAAATAATATAGCCATCATCATACCTGATTCCTTCCTCGGCCAGACGTTCTTCCACTCTCTCAGGAAACCATCTCAAGGGAAGAGGAATAGAAAGGAGAACAAACAGGAAAACACCTAAAATGATCCCGTAAATAATAATGCGCCATAAAGCGCTAAATATTTTCGACATTTATACATATTTTAACTCAATTAGGAGAAAAAAAAATTGCAAATAAAAAAAAATATATTACAACTGTTATTAGACCGATACAATTATTTTAAAGGTGGGACTGCTATGCGACGACAGGAGATAATGACAGGTTATCTGTTTATCGCTCCTTTTATGCTCGTTTTTCTTGTTTTCCTCGGCTTTCCCATTCTTTATTCCTTTTACTTAAGCCTCCACGAAACAAGTATTTATTCCGACTGGTATAATATTTTTGCCGACATGAATTTTGTGGGATTTGCCCATTATGCTGAATTCATTTTTCAGGACAGAAACTTCTGGTGGTCTCTCATCTCCTCTCTTATTTACGGAATTCTTACCATCCCTACCGGTATAGCTTTATCCTTAATAACCGCGGTTATCCTGACCAATAAAATCAGAATGGTCAGTTTTTTCCGCAGTTCTTTCTTTCTGCCTTATGTCTTTGACATGTTTGTTGTGGGAGTCATCTGGACTTTTCTGTACGCTCCTCGCTATGGCCTGATAGATACAATATTAAATAATGCCTTTAATATTACCTACTTCTCCGAAACCGGATTGCTTGGTAATCCTCTTTTTACGCTTCCCTTTATAGCACTTGCCATTGTTTTGAGAAACATGGGATTTGGCATGATCCTTTATCTGACCACTATTCAAACTATTCCCCCCTCCATTTATCAGGCTGCTGAAGTCGATGGAGCCTCCTGGTGGCAAAAATTATGGCATATCACTGTACCCCTGGTAAAACCAATTACTTTTCTGCTTATTGTAATGGGAGTTATTGCGGCACTGAATGCTTTTACCGAAATATATGCCATGACAGAAAATACCGGCGGACCAACCATCGAATTTGCCGAAGAAACAGTGCGGGTAGCCAATCTCTCAGGTTATTTTCTGTACCGTAATTTCGAAGATGGCTTTTACGGAAGAGCTGCCGCCATTTCATTTATTCTCCTTGTTATCGGAGCCACCATCTCTTTTGCCTACTATTTTCTTTTCACAAGAAAGGGAGAAAACGCATGAGTCATCATCAAAAAGTTCGCTCTTTCTCTCTGTCAGGTTTTGTTCTCAGAGGAATCGGCTACCTCATATTGCTGGCTTTAAGTATCTTCGTTCTCCTGCCCTTAATCTGGATGATTATTACTGCTTTTAAAGAAGAAGGACAGGCTTTTCGTCTGCAGCTGCTTCCAGAACGACAACATGCTATTGAAAATATTGAACCTTCTAAGTTATCCATTCCTGAAACAGGCGTGGTTTTCCAGTACGAGAATCCGGTCGCCGACCATGTAAATATTGCAGGTGATTTTAATGACTGGAATCCCGATGAACATGAAATGCATAATGTGGGAGACATCTGGCATATTGCTATAGAGGACATCGTGCCGGGTGTTCATGAATACCAGCTTGTTATAGACCATGAAGAATGGATATTAGATCCGGGCAACCCCCAACAAATTGATGGAAATTCTTTTATTGAAACAGAAGAAAAAAGTCTTGTGTTTAATACAGATCCTCTTCTGTATACACACCTGAAAGACAATCAATACCAGGTACACTTTTACATGCCGGATGCCGAAAGAGTGAGGATAAGAACCGCCCGAGAAACACACACCCCCACTCTGGAAAATAAACACTGGCATTCCCTCGTACAAGAAGTTGAACCCTTCACCATAACGTATAATCTTCCCTTCCGGGAAGCCATGGCTCAATTATATACACTTGAAAATTTTACTTATATCCTTTTTAACGAAGAGTTTCCTTTTTCCCGTTATTTCATGAATTCAGTCGTTATAGCAACACTTGCCGGTTTTTTAACAGTATTGATCTGCACTTTTGCCGGCTATTCTTTTGCGTGTCGTAAAATCCCCTATGCAGATTTATGCTTTAACCTGCTCATGCTTTCCATGATGATACCGGGCATGATCTACATGGTGCCCCAATTTGCCCTTATTGTTCGTTTTGGCTGGATAAACACGTACCAGGGGCTGGTCATACCTCATATTGCCAACGTATTCGGACTCTTGCTTTTGCGACAATATATTCGCACTATCCCGGACTCTCTTTTCCAATCGGCTAAAATGGACGGAGCCAGTGAGGTGCAGATTGTCAAAAATATTGTGGTTCCTCTTTGTCTCCCGATAATGGTCACCCTCTTTCTCCTTGTTTTTGTAACCCAATGGTCCAATTTTCTATGGCAATTAATCGTCAACACTCCTGACTCAAAGTTATTAACCCTGCCGGTAGGATTGAATTATTTCCGCGGACAATACGGCGCCAGCTGGGAAGCCATTATGGCAGGGGCCTGCTTTTCTATTGTTCCCATCGCAGTATTATTTTTATTTGCCCAGCGTTATTTTATAGAAGGACTTACCCAGGGAGCTGTTAAAGAATGAAAAGCCTGAAAACTTTTTTTTTCCTCATTTTTGTTCTGTCTCCATTTATCCTGCCTGCTGCAGAAAATCCCATAGAAATCACCATCTGGGAAGGTTTTAAGTTTGAAGAACACCGTTTATTTGGCGACCTTATGGCAGAATTCCAGGAGGAATATAACAAAAATAACGAAACCCCTATTACCATCTCTATCGAACGAGTACCATTCGATGATATGATCACCAAGATCA
>PWGE01000305.1 GCA_003554345.1 Candidatus Sumerlaeota bacterium
CATATCTTTGTACTCCATCATTATCGGTATATACAGGTCCATGCAGGTGACGACCATCAGCTTCACTGTCATCTTCGGTTCCAACAAGAAAAACGGCACCAACAGTATTAACAGCAAGAATAACGCCGTCTTCGGTTACTCTGACACCGTCGAGACCAAACCCGTGTCCACCATCATCATAAGCGCCGGTAATTGTATGAATGACTGAAAGGTATTCAGGATCAACGATGAGTATTATTCCATCGGGATCACCAGCACCAAATTCAGTTTTTGAAACAGCGACCACCAGATTGCCGGTTGCCGGGTTGTAATCAGCATCGACAATGATGTCTCCTTCTTCCAGTCCAAGGTCTGCATAGTCTGCAATTACTCCAAACACAAGCGCATTGTCATATCCTTCGGGAGGTTCATAAACAGTTGTACCGTCTGCAAAAGTGCAAAAAACGAAAGCAAACATGGAAAGGATTACAAGTAAAGTTTTCATTTCTCTCTCCTTTATTTGTTGTAAATCGTATCTTAAAAATATTATACTCCTATTTTTAAATCAAATCAAGTCAATATGATGAAATAAGTAACGAAGTGTAATGTTGAACAATGATATACTTGTAAAAACGTGAAGATGCAAGCAGTTTAATTTATAAAAGGCTTATGGCGGGTTTATTTAAGTTTGAAATGATAATGATAGCCAAACAATACCACGGTAGAGAAATGTATATTGAAGATGGGGGATTTTATTGTTGCCTTTTTCTGGGGAAAAAGGTTGATATGAAAGAAAAACTAATAAGAGAAGATTTTTACAGGATATAGTAAATAAACCGGGCTTTCTTCTCATAAGAAAGCCCGGTTCGTTTGATCAATGAGAGTATATTATTCGTCGAAGAGCGACCAGTCTTCTATAAAGAGAGGATCATCGTCTGGTGCGTGAAATTGAACAATTCCGCCGGGAATTGCCATGTAAGCCCGCTGCTCATCAGGAGCAAAAGCAAAACCACCTGCATCTGAATTATGAGTGGGCCACGGTATTTTTACATAAAGCCCGGGAAATGGATTATCTTCATCATCGGCTTCCCAGTATTCACCTTCGTCAAGAGCTGTCCAGCCGCTTTCTGTTGCGTTGCCGGTGCCGATGGGGTCACCATCATGGATGTTGCTAAACGCAACCCGCGAATAATAGTAGCCGTAATCTTCGTTATCCTTTACATCTCCTTTTGTGCCGCCACGGGCGATAATACCGGCATCATAATCGCCTCCGATAAAATTTTCAAAACCAAATCCTGCCAGAGCTTCTGTTGCATCATCGTCGAATTCGTAACCGTCTTCGATAGAACCGCTGTAAGCCTGGATGCCTTCATCATACCCATAGAGCATACTTCCATCCTGGGCTAAAACGATGCCGTTATCACCGTTTTCACCGATTTCAAGTACATCATAATCGGTGATTTCTTCAAAATCGTTGACATCATCCGGACTGTTCTGGCTCAGACGCACATAATTTCCCCGACCTGATGCGAAAACACACTCACCGTCATTGTAATTGCCAATGACATCAAAATTACGGGTGGCACCCCACAACTGATCACCATCATTGTCTAAATATACCGGTCCATGTAAATGCCTTCCATCTGCTTCATCGTCATCTTCGGTTCCAACGAGAAAAACACAACCAACACTATTCATGCCCATAATCACACCATCTTCAGTAACTCCTACCCGGTCCAGAGAATAACCGGCATCGCCCCAGTCATAGGCTCCGGATATGGTGTGTTGTACGGATAAGTCTCCGGAATCAAGGATGAGTATTTTGCCCCCCTCGTTGTCAGGGGCTTCATCGAATTCATGCAGCACCACGCCGACCACCAGGTTACCCGTATCAGGGTTGTAATCGGCATCGACAATGGTAGCATCTTCTCCCAGTCCCAGGTCTTCATAGTAGCTGATTTCACCAAAGATAAAAGCATTATCATATCCTTCCGGGGGCTCGTAAACTGTTTCGCCGTCCCCCATCATACAGAAAGCAAAAGCGAATAGAAAAAAGATTAAACATACCTTTTTCATTTTTTCTCCTCCTTATTAAGCTTTAAATCCTCTTATTTTAATTATACAGTTAAAATCAAGTTCTGTCAACTTAAACAAAATAAAAATATAGATTAAATGCATTTTTCTTATTATTAAATATTTAAAACTTTTTGAAAGTGTTATAACATTCAAAAAGAAAAGGGGGATGCTTTTTATGGAAGTTGCGATTAACCGCCATTAAATGAAGTGTATTTATTCAAAGTATTATTGTTTGTTTGATGGTTGAAACCTATTTCTTATGAAAGACATTCCTGCATAAAGAGCGATATATCCTGATCTCAACATTTTTCTATCCAGTCAATATTTTCGTAACCTTATGTAGCGGTACCCGGAGTGTCATTAAATGCCGCTTTTTGATATTTATATTCTTTTTGGTTCTTTCGTAAATATTGTGGAGATGCCGCTATAACTGATATGCAAAGAGAAAAGAAGATCAGAATCAGAATCTATGCGTCAACCGTATGAAAATCTTATCCAATTTTTTTGTCATGTATTCTTTTCGAGTATTTCGTGGTTAAAAAAAGAATAATGAACCATGAAATAAAGATAATATTTTGTTTTCCGGGGTGCCTTCTCTGGAAGTTCTCTTTTTCGGTATCTTCTCTTTTGAATCTTCTTTCTTATTTCCGGTTGTATTTTCAGGAGAAATATAATAGAGAACCTGGCCAAAAGAACAAATGTGTGCTCACTCAATCCCGGAAAAATTCCACAAAATATGCGAAAGACCCTTCTTCGTACAGTGTTATATTAATTGACCCAAAATGTTCATTTAAGAGAAAAATCTTGCTCAATTTGACACAATACTAAAAAAAAGAATATAAAAACTTGACAACGGAGAAAAAAAGATGTATATTTTAAATACGATGAAAAAAGAAACAAGACATTACATTTTTAAACAGGCCCATAAAAACTGGTGGTGGTGGACAATGTAAGGTTGTCCGCCCCCTTGTTTAAAAAGCCGCGGGTGGGCAACCACCCGCGGCTTTTTATTTGCCCAGAAATAAAAAGCCGTGGGAACAAACCCCACGGCTTTTTTTATGGCATAAAACAGAGGAGAAAAACAAATGTTTCATCCAAGCTTCAGTACGGTTCAAAAATTGAGCTCTCGGTATAATCGTATTCCCGTGTATAAGGAGATGAATCTATCGGAATTACATCTTCTTTCACTCCTGAAAGCCTTACAATCGAAAGAAGAGGTTATTTTCCTTGAAAGTGCCCGGGAAAATAAAAAATGGAGCCGTTTTTCTTTCTTTGGTTTCCATCCCCGCAAAAAAATCCGTTTTTCTCCGCCAGTGGTGGTGGTAGAAGAAAACGGCGAAGAAAAAGAAATTCGGGAAGATATTTATACCTATTTAAATAAAGAGCTGGAAAAATATCATTCTCCGTCTTATCGTAGCTTTGGACCCTTTAATGGCGGCTTTGTGGGTTACTTTGGATATGAGACGGTCAACTATGCGGGTATTTTGCGTCAAAAGATAAGGGAAAGAAAAGAGCTTCCCCTGGCGTATTTACTTCATATAGACAGTTTTATTGTCCATGATAATTATAAGAACCGCTATTACCTGGCAGAATGTTTCTATCCGGATAAAAGTATACCCCTTAAGAGGCAGTATGAGAAATGCCGTCAGGTGCTTCTGAAACGAGAAGAAGAGTTAATTGCCGAACTGGAAAAAACTTCTCTTCCTTACCTGCCTGCACATCCAGGCGAAAAAGTGGATGTTGCCTTTCGGGAAGATAAGGATTCTTTTACGGGAAAGGTGGCAGAGGTTCAGGAACTTATTCGCTCAGGAGAAGCCATCCAGGTGGTATTGAGTTTGAGGGCTGATATTAAAGAAGAGATCGACCCCTATAATTTTTATCTGCGTCTTCGTACGGTAAATCCATCTCCTTACATGTTTTTCCTTAAGTTTGGCTCTCTCTATGTGGTGGGCAGTTCACTGGAAATTCACGTGAGGGTGGAGAAACGGCAGGTATATCTCAAACCTATTGCGGGGACTATTCCCCAGGGAAGTACACGGCAGGAAAGTCGACGAAACAAGCAGATTCTTCTGGAAGATAAAAAGGAAAGGGCGGAACATCTCATGTTAGTGGATCTGGGTCGTAATGACCTGGGTCGTGTTGCCAGAAGGGGAACGGTAGAGGTGACAAAATTCATGAAACCGGAGGATTACTCCCACGTTATTCATCTTGTTTCTCTGGTGAAATGTACGTTGGACGACAGATTTACTGAAATGGATGTTCTTAAAGAAACCTTTCCGGCAGGTACCGTGAGCGGCGCTCCCAAAGTGCGCGCTATCGAACTCATTGAAGAATATGAGCCCCATCCCCGCGATATATATTCCGGTGCAGTCGGTTATTGCGGTTTTAACGGAAATCTTGATACCTGTATTACCATACGTAGTGCTGTTTTTAATGAGAAAGAACGTTATCTGCAGGCAGGAGCAGGCATTGTGTATGATAGTGTACCCGAAAAAGAGTATCAGGAGATAACGCATAAACTCAAAGCCCTGGCGGAAAGCTTGAATTTCGCCCGTCCCCGTAAAAATAAAAAGGAGGATAGCAGTCATGTTTTTAATGATTGATAACTATGATTCGTTTACCTATAACCTGGTTCAGGATTTTTTCTCTCTGGGAGAGGAAATAGAGGTTTTTCCCAATGATACTCCCATGGAAAAACTCCATCTTTCGAAGTATAAGGGAGTGATTTTATCTCCTGGTCCTTCGGAACCATCGAGCTCGGGATTAACCCTGGAAATCATGAAACGGTGTGCTTCTTGCAAACCGATTCTCGGTGTGTGTCTTGGCATGCAATCTATAGCTTATGCCTTTGGAGGAGAGGTGTTTCAGGCAGAAAGGATAATGCATGGCAAAGTGGATACCGTCCATCATCTGGGTGGAGACTTGTTTCACCAGGTGCCCCGTCGGTTTCCCGCCGTTCGCTATCATTCATTAGTGGTTGGTGCTGAAGCCCTTCCCGATTGTTTTGAGGTTCGTGCCTATTCTTCGGATGGTGAAATTATGGCGATTAAGCATCGCTCTCTTTATATCTGGGGAGTGCAGTTTCATCCTGAATCATATTTGACTGATGTCGGAAAACAGATTATAAAAAATTTCGTTGGAGGAGCATATGAGTATAACAAAAAGCATGCATGCTCTCTATGAAGGGCAAAGTTTACATGCCCCGGAGGCAGAAGAATTGTTTGATACTATTTTTCAGGGAGAAGTAGAGCCCATTCAACTGGCTTCTGTTTTGGTCGCCATGAAGGTTCGTAAGGAAAAACCCCATGAAATTGTGGGAGCTGTGCGCTCTATGCGTAAATTTGCCGCTCCCTTTTCAGTGCAGAAAAATGTTTTTGATACCTGTGGAACGGGTGGTGATAATTCTCATAGCTTTAATATTTCTACCGCTACTGCACTTATACTCAGCGCTATGGGTATTCCTATTGCCAAGCACGGTAACAGGTCGGTGAGCAGTAAGAGCGGGTCGGCTGACTTTCTGGAAGCTCTTGGTGTTCCGATCCATCTCAAAGGAGAAAAAGCTGAAAGGTATTTTAAGGAGCATGATTTTGTGTTCCTTTTTGCCCCTCATTATCATCCGGCCATGAAATATGCTGTTCCAGCTCGTAAGGCATTGGGAGTGCGCACGATTTTTAATTATCTTGGTCCATTGACCAATCCTACTCGTCCCAGGCGCCAGATGATAGGAGTGTTTCATACCAGTTTTTTACCTCTTTATTCTGAAGTTGCCCGTTTCCTGGACTATGAACGCTTACTTCTCTATTCCAGTCAGGATGGGTTGGATGAAATTTCTCCCTTTAGTCCTACCAGGATGGTGGAAATAAGCGGTTCAGAGGAGAAAAAATGGTTGCTCTCGCCCACTGATTATTTTGATAAAAAAGAACTTGATGATATTCCTCGTGATATGACGCCCTCAGAAAATGCAGAGTTGTTTATGAGGATGCTCCATTCCTCATCTCCAGGCTCCCTGGCTAAGGTCCTGGCTGTTAATGCCGCTACCGGTATTTATATAAGTAAAGGCGGCAAGATGCAAAAACATTACCGGGATGCGCTGGAGTGCATCTGCAGTGGCGAAGTGCTCAAAAAAGTAAAATCATTGCAGGGGGATAGTTGATGCCTTTTTCTCTGAGAAGCATGAGAGAACTGAAAATTCGTGAACAGGAAAACGTGAAGTCCCTGCTGGCTGCAGAAAAAAGACGTTTGCGTCCGGTGATTACCTCTCCCTTTGCAAATCTTCCCGAAGGCACAAAGATTATTGCAGAAATTAAAAAGGGAAGTCCTACTGGAGGCTCCATGCAAAACGTGAATCCCCGGCGTCAGGCAGAGGTATATGTTAAAGCGGGAGCCGCCGGCGTAAGTGTGCTGTGTGATGGCAACTATTTCCAGGGCAGCTGGGAAGATCTCAGGAAGGCTTCTGAAAATATCAGGGTGCCGGTGTTGTGTAAAGAGTTTATCCTCTTTCCTGAACAGGTTGATCTTGCCTACCGATACGGTGCTGATATGGTTTTGCTTATTAATCGTTTTCTCTCGAAAGAGGAATTGAAGGATTTATACCGGTATATTCTTCAATGCAATCTTATGCCGTTGATAGAAATACATTCTCCTTCTGAGCTTCCTGCTGTTTTGTCTTTTGATCCCTCTTACATCATGGTGAATATACGGAATTTAGAGACCCTGGAAATAGATAAGAAAACAGCTATGAAGACATTGCAGAATATTCCGAAGGGGATAACCACAATTAGTGCCAGCGGGATTCAATGTCCTGCTGATATCAGGGAAATCAAAGAAGAAACAGGAACAGAAATCTTTCTGATAGGCACAGCCCTCATGAAAAGAGAACGTCCCGGGGATTGTTTGAAGGAGTTTCTGCATGTTCGTTAAGTATTGTGGATTTACCCGCATTGAAGATGTGCAGTTTGCTGCCGGTTTGCCGCTCTCGGCTGCAGGCTTTATCTTTCACCGACCCTCAAAACGCTGTATATCTCCGGAAAAAGCAGCCGAATTGGGTTCTGTTTTGAAAAAGAGGGGGATTAAAACAGTGGGAGTATTTGTAAGGCAAACGGCTCAGGAAATACGTGAAATGAGTGAGAAGGCAGAACTTGATATGTTACAGCTATACGATCATTGTGTGGCTCAGCAATTGACCTCTTTTCTGCCAATATTATATGCTTACCGTGTGAGGGAAGAATCTTCACCTGACGAAATTATTGTCCCTCCGGCTCCTCATTTTCTCCTTCTTGATGCCTTTCACCCGGCAGAATATGGCGGGACCGGGGAGAGGTTTGACTGGAAATTTCTCGAACATTTTGCCTCTCTGGAACGAACAATCATTGCCGGGGGAATAAATCACTCCAATGTGAAAGATTTACTCTCGTACTGTTATCCGTATGGTATAGACGTTTCGTCAGGTATTGAGAAAGAACCGGGAGTAAAGGATCACCAAAAAATGGGAGCACTTATCAATAACATCCAAAATGAACACGGTTAATTATTAGAAAGGAGATGGAAAAATGAGAAGACCATCAAGGAAAGGTTATTTTGGGAATTATGGGGGACGTTTTGTGGCAGAAACTCTTATCAATGCCCTGGATGAATTGAATCAGGCTTATGAATCTTTTCGTGAAAATCAGGACTACCAGCAAAAACTCAAAACTCTACTCTCACATTATGCCGGACGACCCACCCCCATTTATTTTGCCCGGCGTTTGTCGAAAAAAATATCCGTCAACCTTTATTTAAAAAGGGAAGATTTATTACATACCGGCGCCCACAAGTTGAACAATACTCTGGGTCAGATTCTTTTAACTCAGTATATGGGGAAAAAAAGGGTTATTGCAGAAACCGGTGCAGGACAGCATGGTGTGGCTACAGCAACAGTAGCCGCCCTCTTAGGTTTGGAGTGTGATATTTATATGGGCGAAGTGGATATAGAGCGACAGGCTCCCAATGTTAAACGAATGGAACTTCTGGGAGCACGGGTAATTCCTGTGAAAACCGGTAGCCGAACCCTTAAAGATGCTGTGAATGAAGCTCTGAAGGATTGGGTGCGAAATGTTCAGTCCACCCATTATCTTATTGGTTCCGTTGTAGGACCTCATCCTTTTCCCTGGATGGTCAGGGATTTTCAATCTGTTATAGGCAAAGAGTCTCGTCGCCAGTTTCGAAAGATGACAGGAGCTCTTCCTGACTATGCCGTAGCTTGTGTGGGCGGCGGGAGTAATGCCCTTGGTTTGTTCTCAGGATTCATGAATGATCCTTCTGTAAAATGTATTGGGGTGGAAGCCGGAGGAAGAGCCCTTACTCCCGGTGACCATGCTGCTACTGTTACCCTCGGAAAAAAAGGGGTGCTGCATGGCAGTCTGAGTCTGTTACTTCAGGATGAAGAAGGTCAGGTCTCTCCGGTTCATTCGGTTTCAGCAGGACTGGATTATCCGGGTGTGGGACCCGAGCACAGCCATCTTCATGAAACAAAAAAGGCGGAGTATTATCACTGTTCTGATGAAAGTGCTCTGCAAGCCTGTCAGACTTTAGCCCGATGGGAAGGGATAATTCCTGCCCTGGAAAGCAGTCATGCGCTGGGATATATTCTTGACCATCAGTCACGTTATAAAGATAAGGATGTGCTTATCAATCTTTCCGGTAGAGGAGATAAAGATCTGGCAATTATTATTCGGGAGGTTTTATGATGACTGCATATAATGGATTTTATCTTGTGGGAAATTACCCTGACTTTGAATTATTTACAGAAGCGTTGCGTGAAGGTTTGCGGTATTTTGATTTTGCAGAAATTGGTATACCTTTTTCCGACCCGGTAGCCGATGGACCCGTGATAGCTACCGCTGCTGATGCAGTGCTCAAAGCTGGTTTTAAGTGGGAAAAACTTTTAGAGTCGGTGCAAAAGGTGCGGCAGTCAGCAGATTCTCATAAAAAGCTTTACTGGATGAGCTATGCGAATATACTCTATCATCACGGCCTGCAAAACTTTATTGAACGCAGTAAAGAGGTGGGAATAGATGGGATTATTGTTCCTGATATCCCTTTTGTCGAAAGTGAAGAGCTCAAGAAGTTATGTCATCAGCACCGGATGGATTATATTCATTTTGCCACCCCGGAAAATACTGATGAACAGATAAAGAGAATTGCCTCAGCAGCGCAGGGTTTTTTATATTTCGTATCGATACGTGGAGTAACCGGTAGCCGCCTCCTGGTAGATGATGAAACTGCCCGCAAAATTCAGCTGGCAAAAGAATATTCGCCGGTACCTGTCATCCTGGGATTTGGTATTAGAGATAAAAAGACGGTTGAACGGGCACTTCAACTGGCAGATGGCTTCATTGCAGGCACAGCGCTGGTGAAAGCGTTAGGCACGGGTGAAATGGACAACTTTACCAGTCTCTGTAAACAATTAACGGGCAACTAATCTGCAAAAAGGGGTGTAATCATACATGAGAGATTACTCATGTTATTATACCCCTTACTCTTCTTCATCTTCTTCAATAATCTGACCTTTAATCTCCAGTATATCTTCAGCAGGAAAAATGACGCCTAATATGCCCATATCCCCGGGAGATCCGAAAAGAGAGGACATTCCATGACCGCCGGCAGGTGATACCCTGATAGTGGTAAACCCCACTATTTTCCCTTCTTCGTTGAATACCGGATTGCCCATGCTTTCGTCCAGAATGCTCTGAGTGGGAACGTAAAAAGTCCGGGGACGGTCGATAATCGCCTGTACATATAAAGTAGAGACGGCAGGTACCCGGCGGGCTTCCCGTCCGAGGCGATTTAACATCACCAGTTCTTCCAGAATACTGGCAGAGGCTGAGTCAGCCAGGTTTATATAGGAAATCTCTTCAGATAGTTCTTCCTGTGGTTTGATAAAAATGAGGTCAAAATCGGTATCTCGCAGTTCAATTGTTCCCTCTACTTCCGTACCGTCGGGAAGGATAATTGTGATAGACTCTACCTCGACGTCCATTTGCATTTCTCCGGCCTGTGCACCCATCATTTGTTCCAGCATGTTGGAAGGATCAATATTGGAAAGTGAAGTCACTATTAATCCATCCTCACTGATAAAGGTGCCGATGCATTCAGTACGGGTCTCTGATTCCTGCCCGGACATGCCGGGATACGACATCCGTGTTTTCTGAACAACATTGAGCCGGATAACTGCATCTTGTTTTTCTTCAAATACCTGACGAGCAGAATCGGTAAAAGAGTTTCCTGGCAAACTGAAACACATGACCACCAGTGAAATAATAATGGTTGTTGTTATCCATTTTCTTTTCATTTTTCTCCCCCTCCTCTCTCTATTTTATGAATGGTTTCGTATATCTTTTTGTAATCTATTTGATCTGATCTGGTATTTACTTTTATCTGATGCTTTTTTTTCTTCCCCCTTTATTTCTTCTGGAAAGAAAGAGGTGACTGGTCTTACTTTTTAATATTCTTCCCACTCGGGAGTTATTTCTAAATAACGGGTATCTTTATCACGTAAGACCTTTACAACAACAGCTTCGGGTTGTTCTTCCTCAACCTCTTTGAGAATTGTTCTGGCTTTTTCCAAATCGGGGACGGGTCTGTTATTGATTTTCCTGATCACATCTCTGCTTCTCAAATTTGCCAGTGCCGCCCAGCTGCCTGACGTAACTTCATCTACAATAACACCTTCCATATCTTCGTCCCAGGTCCTTTGCATACGTTCCAGGGGTGAGATTTCCCGAAGGGTGAATTCGAAAAAGAGGTTCTCATAACGGTCCATTTCGCGACGTTCCGGCGGAGATGCCTGGGTCGTTAGAACGATATCTTTGCTTTCTCCGTTTCGCAGGATAGAAAGTTCAATATCACTATCTATGCGATATTGTCGCACCATATTGGTAAATATCCTGTCATCTTCTGGAGTAGAAGAAGCGGGTACAGGGTCTCCATCCAGGGCGGTAATAATATCCCCTACCTTTACATCTGTTTCCTCCTCCAGAAAATGCTGGTAAATACGGGTAATACGGACACCGGTGGTATCCTTTATTCCTTTCTGTTCAGCGAGTTTGCTGGTGAGAACCTGCGTTTCAAAGGGAAGCCAGGCGCGAGTGGTGGTGCGTGGTGAATGCATGATGTCACGCTCTCCCAGTTCTACCACGGTTAAATACTCCTGGTTGTTGCGTATATATTTGACCATAACGGGGGTAGGGGCTTCAATATCCTTAACCACAGATTCAGTAACTTTCCTGAAGTCCTGTTTATCAGTTATGTCCCGGCCGTTAATCTGGACGAGTATATCTTCTGCCTTTATATCCGGTTTGGCATCTGCAGCGGCTCCGCCGGGGCGTATTGAAGTGATAAGAATGCCTGCCCGATTTTCCAGGTCATATCTTATAACATCAAAGCGAGAGAGATCCCGATAGGTAAAGCCCCATTCTCTTGCTTCGAAACTGTCCGGTAAACGCCGCTCTCTTTCGTCAGGGGTAACAGCAAGAGTCTTTTCTTCTCCATTGCGTAAGAATATGACGTCCACTTCTTCATTAATGGGGAAATTCATCAGAGATTTATTAATCAAGGGGAGTTCTTCTGGAAATTGAGCAGTTAAGGTTTCTTCTCCTACTCTTTGAATGATATCCCCTGCTTTGAAACCCGCCTTATCAGCAGGCGAGTTTTTTACCGGACCTGAGAGCAGGACGCCTTCATCAACATCTGAAGAACGCAATAAGGGCTGAAGTTGAAAACCAAACCAGCTTCGGCGAACGTGTCCGTCTTCTATGATTTTTTCAGCAACATCCTGAACCAGATTGCCCGGAATAGCTCCTCCCAGTCCCAGGTCAATTTCATTTATACCAATAATTTCACCATCCAGGTTGATAAGAGGTCCCCCGGAATTGCCGCGGTGTATAGCGGCATCGTGACCTATCCAGCGTACAACTGACCCTACATCTTCGCCGTCAAGTTCAAGTATTCCCTCCCTGGCAATGATGTCGGGCATGATCAGTTCGGTGTTACTGACAATACCTCTCGTGACACTCTGGGAAAGTGCCATAGGACTTCCCAGCGCCAGCACTTCATCTCCTACTCTTGCTTCTGCCGAATCTCCAAAAGAGGCATAAGGGTAAGGACCTTCTTCACGGAGTTTTAAAACAGTAGTATCGGTTAAAGGATCGGTGCCTATAAGATCTGCTTCCATCCTCTGTCTGTCGGCTAAGGTGCAGAGAATATATTCTGCCTTGCCGGCAACATGATGGTTGGTTATTACGTAACCATCTGAACTGATAATGACACCACTCCCCGAGGCTTCGTTTTTCACCTTTCTTCCCTGCCTGTCCGAACTGATGACGACTTCAATTCTGACAATTGATGGTTTGACTTTTTCTATAGCCTCCTGCACTTTTTCCGGATGAGCCAGCTCCTCTTTTCTGTTTTCCATTGAAAATAAGAAACCTGTCACACATATGAGAATTGCTGTTATAAAGTAACGTGGATAACGCATATTTTTTCCTTTTTAAAAGTTTTCATCTTAATGTTCTTCCATTATATGTTTAAACATCAAAAAAATCAAGAAAATTGGGGGAATATGAAAGATTAAAATTTTTTATCATTAATCTTTTTTGGCGCAAGTAATGTCTTTATTTTACCAGGGGAAACTTTGGCAGAAATAGTTTTAAAATACCTGAAAGCTGGTTATTAGAGGTTTTTCTGAAAAATAAAGCTTTATCTAAGGGTGTGATTGAGTTTTAAATATTAATAAGATGCGCATATCTGGTTTTTCTTAGTTTTTTTACAGTGCTTTATATTTGTTCCATTTATATGAGATAACAGCAAATTTGCGAAAGGGATTAAACTGTTGACAGTTTGGGGATTTGTGCACATTCTACGCTTTAATCTGGCTCATAGGCTGTACATCAGTCAACTGTGTTTGAGAGGATGAGGTGGCAACAGCGAATACATTGGCAATTATTTTGATTATAAACTAAAAGACATCGGAAAAACTATGCAGGGTTATCTTCAATTTATTAATGAATATAATGACGTTGTAGTACAATTATAAAATAAATAAAAAATAGTTGTCAAAACGATTCAAATTGTAGTATAATATATCCAGATAAAAGAGTGATAGTATAAATGACACGTCACATAATATTACTATCAGATAAAAAAAGGAGGTTTTCTATGAAGAAAGTAATGGTACTGATGGGAGTTTTTCTGCTTAGTTTTTGTTTGTGGGCTGAGTGGGAAGATTATGAACTTAACACAAACATACGTAATCCAGAAGGAACCTGGGGGATAATTCGTGCGAACTTTGATTCTACCGGCCGACTTTACCTGTCACAGTCAGCAGATATTGTTTATTATACGGAAAATCCATTTGATCCCTATCCGGATTATGAAATCCTGCTTGACAGAGAACTGGCCAATGGCATCCAGGGTATATCATTTGATGCGGATGATAATGTATATCTGAGTGGGGATAATGACCCTGATGGGTTTATTGCCAAGTTCGATTCGGATGGAAATGAGCTCTGGTCACATGATGATGTGGATAGGGTTACGGGTTCTACACTGCTGAGTACAGGTGAATTTCTGGTTACTGATTTTGGTGGAACATTTCGTCTTTTTGATCCGGAAGATGGCACCCTTATTGATTCTCATGAGGTTGATGGATTGGCAAATTATGTTCGTGATATTGTTTCAACACCTGATGATACAGTGTTTGCAATTCAAAGCGGTGCTGTGATGAAGGTTACCGGTGGTGATGCTGGAAACCTGGAAGGATACACGGCTACGGACTTTGGTGATGCCGCTTATATTGATACTTCTTTTCAAGTAAGACCCAGCATTCTCTATCTGGAAGATCAAGACGTTGTGGTATCCGGGAATGCGGATTTTGACGATCAAACAGATTCCAGAATCTTTTTTCAGGATGCCGATACCGGTGAGCTTGTTCAGACAATCGAGACTGTTTTTAGCAGTTACCTGCCTGCCGGTTTAGCTGAAATAGAAGTTGACGATACTTCTTATCTCTTTACTACAGGTTTCAGAGGAGCAATGAGAGTTTTCTCAAGCCCGGGACCTGTGGAAGAATATACTATTGTGGAAGATATTGCCCAACTGCAAGAACAGGATCAGGACGATACGGTATACCGTCTGGACAACCAGGTGGCGTTGACTTTCGCCATGGATTTTCGTAATTCGAAATATATTCAGGATAATACTGGCGGCGTTCTGATAGATGATGATGATGGGATTATTGAAACGGAATACAACCGTTATAATGGAATAACCAGTCTTTATGGAACTCTGGGTACATGGGATGGAGTGCTGCAGTTTACTCCTGTTCACGATCCGGGTGCACCTACAGCTACCGAAATTGAAGTTGAGCCTGTTGAGATTGACAATCTGGAAGACCTGACCCATGATAATGAATCCATGCTGGTCCAGGTTGAAGGTGTAACCTTTCAGGAAACCGGTACTTTTGATACTGGAGAAAATTATACCCTGGAAGATGCAACTGATACCGCCGTATTCCGCACACATTATTTTGGTGCAGATTATATTGGACTGGGCATTCCGGAAGTGGAGGTAGATCTGGTCGGCGTGCAGATTCGGTTTCATGATACCATTCAACTCTTTGCACGTGGTACCGAGGACTTTGATTTTGAAATTGAACCTAAAGAAGCAATTCCGCCATTTGAAAAAAGGTGGAGTGTTATGGCTGAAGAATATGACTGGTTGGCTGACGATTGGGGGACTCACAGTGCTGCTATGAATCCGACAACAGGCAATGTATTAGTAGCTGCTTGGGAAGAAAGCCCCGGTTTAAAGGTTCTTGCGCATGAAGATGGTTTACTCAAAGGTGAATTGAATACAGATGGAAATGATCCCAGGGCGGTAACAGTTCTGCCATCTGGAAAGATCATTGCCACGGTGAATGGTGCGACTGAAATCATGGTCTGGGAAGAAGAAGAGATTGACGGCGCCGCACCGGAAGAGGTCGATCATACTGGAGAAATCTCAAGCGGACGTACACTTGCTGCTGTAGAAAGCGAAAATGGTGAGATTATTGTTATGACAGGAGACGCGCGTGATGCTGATTATCTGTTGTACACTTATGATGGAACCTCCTGGACTGCTACAGAAGCGGTTCCCAATAATCATGTTGAACCTTCTGGTGGCTTTGGTACGACCTCTTTAGCCGTATTGGAAGATGGTTCCTTTTATGCTAAGTGGGTTTGGGAATATGCTGATGGTACAGAACCGTGGCAGGAAGAAGATACATGCTCATTTGCTCTATATGATGAGAACGGTGATCTTGTTGAAGAATATATGGGTTTCTTTGACTATGCTGATGGCTGGGCAAATCTGGATAACCTTCTCATGAGTAATGTGGCTATTGATGATGAGGGAGATAGATATATAGCCGTCTCCAATTATGAGTATACAGAGGAATGGAATACGCATGATTACGTGGGAATATGGAATCTGGATACCGGCGAAGAAGTAGCCTCTCTTATAGATGAATCGCTTTTCATTAATATTGCTTTTCAAGCGGATGGAAATGTGAAACTTGATATTGCTGATTTAGGAGAGGGAACTAAATTCTATGTGACAACTGCCGTACAAAATAACCACATTGCACTCTTCACCTCTCATCCTGAAGAACTTACTGTAGAAGATTGGACGCTTTTTGAGTATTAATAGCGTTTAGTTAACAGAGATAGAATAGTAAACCGCCGGTCTCCTTCCGGGGACCGGCGGTTTTTTGTGAGTTATTGTTTTGAGATGGAAAAAAAAGAACAAAGCAAAACCAGAAAAGAAAAAATCTTTTGTATATTTTATGGAATATTCCCGGAATAAAGTGAGCACAAGCGCATTATTTCTGCCTGAATTTCTATTACTTCCCGCTGGGAATAAAACCTGGCATAAGAGAAAGAAGATACCCAGAAAAGCCCAGAAATTAACAGGATTAAGAGAGGAAAAGATTTAAGAAAACATTTTTGAGACGCAAAATATTGCGTCTCTACCTTATAAAAACAATGCAACCCTTTGTGATTACAATGAGAAGTCCATGTTGTACATGTCAGACAATCTGTTTCTTTTTTTCCTCCATGGTGACGTCCTGTTTGTATAGGCATGAAAAACGCCTCTGAAAAGAGAACCCTTGAAAAGATGTTTTACATCAATAATACGGGGATGAAGTTGAGATAAGACCAGAAAGAATAAGAAACCAGAAAAATTTGCATCGATGGACAGGATAGTCAGGATAGGGAGTAAAGACAAACAAACCCGGGAATAAGAATGCATCACGCAAAAGCTTGCAAAAATGCAAAGTAATATATAACAAATATAAATCAATAAATAAGACGAAGTTCGCGAATTCGTCAGAGTGAACTTTCAGGAAAATAAAAAAGGAACACCGGAAAGAGATTTTACATGATGGACAGGATTTCCAGGATAAAGACTCCAGAAAAAGAGCGGACCAGGAAAAGAGATTTAACATGATGAACAGGATGAAACAGGATGCCAGAGGAAAGATGATGTTAGCAGATCCTGGAAACAGAATGGTATATTTTTTTCGTGGTTTGTTCTTATCTGCTGATAAACTCTTCAAAATATAGTACTCGTTGCTAAAAAACTTGCACTTCATGAGTGTGCTTCTGGTTGCCCGGGAGCGCCGATCTCCGACTTACAGTCCGTCTATGGCGGATTCATCATTGGTGGCGCTGATGTCCGCATCAGCGTGAGGAACTCCTCTGAAAATAAAACCATTCTCAGGAGTCAGAATGGGAAAGAACAAAGAATAAGAATGTATCACGCAAAGTCAACTATACTGAATAGAATAATTACCTTTAACCACAAAAATTATCAGATTATGTTCCTGGACTGTCCGAATAGGATCTTTTAACAGAGAAAAAGTCCTTTTTTTTGTCAAAACCTGCTCTTTTATTCGAATATTGTGCTGCATAAAAATTACCTCCCCCTTAACTGAACA
>PWGE01000247.1 GCA_003554345.1 Candidatus Sumerlaeota bacterium
ATAAATGTCCGTGGATTCCAAATAATCAGAAAAGTCAACATTATCACTTACCTCATCACCCAGTCCATCCTCATTATCTTCAGGATGATGTGGTCCAGTCTGATGTCCCCACCAGTTTTCACGGGCGTCAATCTCGCCGACATGGCCAAATTCATCTTCCTGGAATGCACCGTGATCGTTACCGACAATCTTGTTGTTCGTGAGGCTTATGTCACCGCCGTAGATATACACGCCATAGGTGTTGTCTTCAAGCTGGTTGTCGGTGACGGTCTGATCGTTCGCGTCGGCATGGTTGAATAACACACCATACTGGCTGTCACGGAAGGTGTTGTCCGTCACTTCGACGGTTCCCTCGTCGTTTGCGAAGAGCACCATCGCGCCGGGCCAATCCCCGTCCCGAACGTTCTCGACGGTATTGTCCACGACAGTCACTTTCTCACCGGCTTCAGTGCTCGCGACCTGGATACCGTTGGTGTTGACGTTCTTGATAATATTGCCTTCGATGACAGTATTACGGGCGTTGGGCAACTGAATGCCCCGGCTATCGTCATCCCCGTAATCTTCTTCACCAATCTTGCCGTCTATTATGTTACCTGAGATTACGCTGTCATTAGCTTCATGCAGGTTAATAGCAACGGGTTTACTACCTGATAGACCTACAAACTCGTTATCAATTACAGACCAATCATAAATTGGATCATCATAATTGAAAACAACATTGTCGACATTTTCCAATTCAACGAACCTGTTGTTTTCAATGGTCACTCCGGTGAGATCTTGTTGATTCGCACCGATAACGTCTCCGCCACTATCACCTGTTATCGTAAGTCCGCTGACTGTAGCGTTGTTGGCAGGCTCACTAAAACTCACAGTGCCTCCATCTAGGTCGATAGTAGCCTCATGCTCATTCTCAGCTTTGATGGTCACACCTTCTCTATCTACACCAAAAGCATCATAAGTTCCATCTGCAAGGATAATAGTCTCTACATCTTCTTCACCTAAAGCCCATTCTAAATCCTCTACAGTATCAACTTCTACCTCTTCACTTACTTCCATCGTAAAGTTTACTGTCTTGTCTTCGCCATCCACCTCAAAAGAACCATCCTTCGTGTCGAACCCATCTTTGGTTGCTTCCCAATAATATTCCCCATCTGAAAACGCATAGACGAATTTACCATCTGAATCCGTTGTTCTTTCTGCGATGAAATCTGTTAATCCTTCGTCGTGGAAAAATTCAACCGTCACACCTTCAAGGTCGTTCTCTTCATCAAAATATACTGAGTAAAAAACTTCCTCAATATCCTGCCACTCTAAATATGGATAAGACTCATCTTCAATTATGCCCCAGGTTTCTTCAAAATCCCAGCCGGTAAAAGACGCTTCTTGCTTCATTTCATCAGTTGGCAATCCTATTCCCTTGCCTTCATCATCCTGACCGGTCGTTTCCTCATCATAATAGGAAGAGATAACTGTACCGGTATCTGCTCCGGCAAGGCCTCCAAAATCTTCTCCGCCTTCTCCGCCACCGGGCGTATACAAATACCATTCATCTATGCGGTTCGGATCATGTTCAACAGCCCCTGCAGCATAGCAGTTTTCAATAGTTCCTTCGTTGTTACCCACCAGGCCGCCGACTTTACTTCCTCCTGTGACTGAACCGAAGGCATAAGAATCAAGGATCGCGGAGCCGGAAAGGTACCTTCCCACAAGACCGCCAACTTCCTGGTTTCCTGACACCTCAACATAAGAAGAAGATTGGGAAATAGAGCTGTTTTCACTGCTTCCCACCAGGGCGCCGGTATAGAAATTACCGGTCACATCTCCACTTTCTATACCAATATTTTTGAGCTCAGCATCAGCAATACAGCCGAATAGTCCAACATAGTCTGTTTCGTCCCTATCTATGACAAGGTTTTCTATAATATATTCGGCTCCATCATACACACCGGAAAAGGGTTCCCCTGAAGAGCCTATGGGTTCCCAGCCGGCATCTGCACTATAGCCGGAAAGATCTATATCGGCTCCCTGTTCAAAATAATCATCCAGATGATCTCTGACATTATCCAGATGATCTGCTGTTTCCACGACGTAAGGATTATTTTCATCGCCGCTTCCGCCAGCAAAGTCCTCGGCTACCAAACCAAAAGTACAAATAAAAGATAAAGCAAATACTAGAAATACTGCTTTTTTCATTTTCTCGCTCCTTCATTTTTTATTTTCTTTATATTGTCAATATATCGCACTTATATAATTTTGTCCATTTTTTTATTTTTTTTCCTGGTAATGTAATCATAATACTAATTCGCAAACTTTTTCAGGTGAGTACGTACATTTTCCAACTCAGGCTGTCCACCGCTCATACTCTTTTAGTCTTTTTTCCTATTAAAATCCTTAACATTATATTATTCATATTTAATACAATTTTTTTTTAATCGTCCACTATTATTTTAATTAAAAATGTAACTTTTAGTTACAATATGTTTTAAATACATACTAACTACCAGTATTTTATCAGTCTTTTTTTTATTGCTTTATAAATTTTATTTCTTTTTTAAAAATGGATCTGGCATTTTATTTGCAATATTTTCAGGATAGCACCATAATGAGAAATACACAGGTAACATACAAAACACCGGGTAAATGTGCTATGAAAGGGCGAAAAAATCATTCTAACCTCATTTCTTCCTCTCCAACCGCTGTTCACCCTCTAAAAACAGCCCTCCTTTTAACGGCATTTTACCTGGCAGTGGGGGCGATTTATATCTTTATTTTCGGCAGGTTTGCCGCTGATACAGCTCAAACAGTGGAAGAGCTGGCTGCCATAGAATTGATGAAAGGCTTGATATATATTGCAACAACTTCTTTGCTGCTCTTTTTATTTTCCCTCCTGTTATTCAGGAGAATAGCAGCCCACGAAATGGAACTGAATGCCTACCGTAATGAGCTTATTGAAGCAGAACGCAGAGCAACCGCCGGAATCTTTGCTTCTTCTGTTGCCCATGATATCAATAATGTCCTCATAATTACCGATTATATGACAGACCAATTAAAGAATTCTGATAAACCAGACCATGAAATACAGGCAAAGCTCAAAGAAGCGACTCAACAAATGACGGCTCTGGTAAAAAAGATACAGGAAGCCGGTTGTCGAACTACAGAAGAAGATACCGGGTTTTTGAATTTAACCGATTCCATAAAAGATATTGTCAGTTTTGCCAGAAGCCATAAAAAATTACGCAATCATCACATACGACTCGATGCGCCTTCCTCTGTTCCTTTTACCGGTAAAGAAGTACTCATTCACCAGATGATTCTCAATCTGCTCCTTAATGCCGCTGAAGCCACTCAGAGCAATGGGGAAATTCTCATACGCTTAGGCAAAACTCATTCAACGGTACATATTGAGGTCCACGATAATGGTCCGGGGATTTCTCCTCAGGCTCAAGAAAAGATAATGCAACCTTTCACCACCACCAAAACCAGAGGCAGCGGCCTGGGACTTCTATCGGTTAAAGCCCGTGCTGAAGCACACAACGGAGAAGTAACTATTGGAAAATCCGAACTGGGAGGAGCCTGTTTTAACATCCATCTTACCGAGCTTCCTTTGAAGCAGAATCACAATTACCGGTAAATTGCCCCCTTAATAACCATCACCTATTCCTTTTCAGTTTCTTCTTGTATCTCTCTTTTTTAAAGAAATACTTCACCCATTTTCTCGGACAAAAGAATAATCAGTGTCCTTTCTTTGATTGCAGGAATGTCTGGATTATGGTAGAATACAGGAGAGTTCCTCACGCCAACTCAGAAGTTAGCGCCACCAATGATGAAAATAAAAAAAATCCAGAAAAAGATTGCATCCCGCAAAGCTCGCCAAGCCGCAAAGAAGACCAAGAATCAGTCAAGATCGCAAAAGATAAAAAAGCACGCAAAGAAGATAAAACTCTTTTGGAAAAGAGGACCAGATGAAGAGTAATAAACTTAAGAAATTAGAATGCTTCATG
>PWGE01000438.1 GCA_003554345.1 Candidatus Sumerlaeota bacterium
ACACAGACAATATGGACAGAACTATAATAAGACCAAACGGACAACTCAATCATATCTTTTTTCTCAGGAAAATGTGATTTTTCAGCTGACTACTGACTGCTAGAAGTTATTTTCAGAGGAGTGTTCTGCTTCTGAGAGAGCAAAGGGGTTCACCTCTCTACGAGTCTTTTTCATAGATCTCCGGGCTCCTGGAGCATATAGATATTTTTGAATCCTGGGATGTCTTTCCCTTTTACCAGAAGTTTTCAATGGCCAAGGGGGATAATCAGCTTGATAGTCTATCCGGAGCATTTATTCTATATTTCAAGCAAGCATGAAAAAACAGTTCTAAAGCTTGCTTTTGCCATACTTCCAGAAAAAACAACCTTTTATTTCACAGGATGATTTCCTTTTACATGGGATGTATCAAGTTGTATATTAATTATTAGGGAGACTTTCGGAATCAAGACATTTTCCGGGCTGGTGTGCCTTTAGCCTGAAGTGCTATCTATCTATACTCAGAGTATTGTGAACATGGTCTTGTATTACTTATACTTTCCGGTATAGCCGGGCACATTTTTCTTGAATGAAAAACACAGGGTAGAAACTGGCTCCTGTCTGCTAATAAAAAAGGAAAGCCGGGGAGATAGTATCGCCCCGGCTTTGCTTATCAAAGCGACGGAGACAGGTATTATTTATCGGTTTCTCTTGCGACCTCAGCCTTTTTTTCTTTGTCCGGATACATGTAAGAGAGAGGTATAAAAACCACTGTTGCCAGTATAATACCAGCCAGGCTTCCATCTATATCATGAGGGAGGGAAATAGTTTCACTGACCATAAAAACAGCGGTAGTGGTACCGCCCACCAGCATTGCCCAGAGTGCGGCCACAGAACTGGCACGCTTCCAGAAATATGCGCCTAATGTAGGAACTATAAGTCCTCCTACCATAAAAGAATACGCGGCAAGAATAGCATCCAGAACAGTATCAAAGAGAGAGGCGATTACCAGCGCTATTAAACCAATAATAAGTGTCATGATCTGTGAAATTCGTACAAGTGTTTTTTGGTCGGATTTTTTGAGCACATATCTTTCCAGCATATCATTGGTAAAGTTGCCGGAGGAGGCAACAAGAGTACTATCGGCTGTGGACATGATAGCGGAGAAATAAGCAGCTACCACTAATCCAGCGACTCCCATGGGAAGAATGTGACCGATTAACATAGGCATTCCTGACTCCGCTTCTGCTGCTGTGAGTTCAGGAAACAGCACGCGTGAAAACATACCCAGGATGACACCAACGAATGCCATGATCGGCCATTCAAAGATACCGGCTATGTACCAGGCTTTTTTAGCTTCCTTTTCATCTTTACAGGCATAGATACGCTGGTATATGGTCATACCTATAATCCAGATAGGAATAATGGTCAGCATCCAGTTGAAAAAGTCAGAAAACTCAACATTGGTAAGGGTGAAAAACTCGGGGTCCAACGATTGCCGTAAAGCCTGCATACCTCCGATATTTATATCTTCCAGGGGTTCAGTAAATTGCCCGATATCTTCCGGTGATATAACAAATGAGCCTGTGCGATCAATGTAACCATGCGTTTCTCCGTTTTCTACCCTGGCCAGACCGTGCCGAAAATAACCAGCGTGGCTGAACTGGGGCTCGATGACCATATCACCACTTTTATCAATATAGCCGTACTGGTTGTCAACCATGACAGCGGCATGACTGTTGGAAAAATCATCTGCAGAGGAATATTGAGGAGAGGCAATAAAGGTGCCCTCACTATCGATAAAGCCGTATTCTCCATTTTCTCTTACTCTTGCCTTTCCGTCAGAGAAAGACGCAGCAAAGGCATATTGAAAGTCTATAACAACTTCACCCTCTTTGTTTATATAGCCGTATGTATCGTCTTGCTGAACAGGAGCCAGGTACTTTTCTTCGTTAACTTCAGAAAAATTTCCGGCCGAAAGATATTGAGGTTGTATCTTCCACTCTCCTGTGGTATCGATATATCCGTATTTGCCGTCCTGTCTGACAGCACTTTTTCCTTCTGAAAAGGAGGTGGCTTCTTCGAATTGAGGCTCAATGATCCACTCACCATCTCTATCTATATAACCCCAGAGTTTTTCACCGTTTTCTTCGGTTTGCACAGCTGCTAATTCATCTGCGAAAGACTTGGCTTTGAGAAATTGTGGTTCGACAGCAAACTCTCCGTCATCATAGATAAAACCATATCTATCGTCCTGTCTGACGAGTCCCACCATATTGGAAAAGCTTTCTGCCTTCTGGAACTGTGGATCTATCCTCACTTCACCTTTATGGTTGATATAACCATATTGACCATCCTCATAATATGGGGCCAGGCCTTCCGCATATTGAAGAATGGTGTATCCTTTATCAGGGTCTTCGTTGAGCCATTTTATACCAATATAGTAGTAAGAAAGAGGTATGGCAATCAGAGCCAGCCCTCCCAGTATGAGTGTCCACTGTATGGCATCTGTAAGCATAACAGCATTCAGTCCGCCCATTACTGTATAGACAATAATAATAAAAGCAATGAGATAGAAAGAGAACAGATAAGGATCCATTCCCAAAGGAGGACGTGCAAAGAGAGTTTCAGAAGCGAGAGTGGCACCGGCCATCATTTGACTGCCGGTAAATCCCAGGTAGCCCAGCCCTGAAATAATTGCCGCTACCAGGGCCACCTTACTATCGAATCGGTATCTCATAAAATCGGGATAGGTGAGCATTTTATTTTGTTTGTCAAATTTTTTAATAATAGGTATAAGTAATACCGCTCCCAGTATTGCCCCCACTAATCCTGTAAAAAGCATCCAGGAGCCAGCCAGTCCGATGAGGAACCCCAGTCCTCCCAGACCAATCGAAAAACCGCCTCCTACATCAGTGGCAACCAGGGAAAGTCCAACTCTGTAGGGATGGGCTTTTCGTCCTCCTACATAATAATCATCCCGACTTACATTCTTTTTGAAAAAGTAATATCCTACCATCAGGACACCCATCATATACACAAAAAATACTATATAATCGAGTAAATGCATAAATCCCTCCTTCTGCGAAGTGTTTTTATGGTCATAAAATGTACAATCATAGTTTGATTGAAATAATCAACAGATCAAATTAAGATTATTTTTATGAGAAAGAAAAAGCGTGATGAAAGAATGAACTTTGTAAATGGTAAGTGTTATAAATTATTGTTTTCATTCAATACAACCTTCTGTTTTTTAAGTATAACAATTAAAGATTTAATATCAAATAGAGGGCGAAAGCAAGGGACATCTCATCAGCATGAGCTCATTTAGTAACACATAAGAGGAAAAGACTCTCCTCCGAAAATAGCACCCTGGAAAAGATGTTTTACATCAATGATAGGGGATGAAGTCAAGATAAGACCAGAAAGAATAAGAAACCAGAAAAATTTGCAACGATGGACTGGATTTCCAGGATAAAGACTCCAGAAAAAGAGCAGACCAGGAAAAGAGATTTAACATGATGAACAGGATGAAACAGGATACAGACTCCCAAAAAAACAGAAACTTTGAATTGGCATCGATGCAGAGGATGTACAGGATTAGAAAATTGCCAGAAGCAGACTTTAAGAAAAAATTCGACTTACTGATTCTATGCTGCAGAATAACAATTTAGCAGGTCGGATACATACGATGGAATGAGCAGAAATAAAAATACCGACAAATATCCAGGAACTCCTCTGAAAATAAAACTATCTTCAGGAGTCAGAATACCAGGAGACAGGGGGGCTGTTGATAAAGTCTAACCAGTTATCCATTATTAAACAAGAAATAATTGCTAATTTTATACTGTACTATTCATAAGAATAACGTATAATGTATCTGTACTCAAACATATTTTTTATTGAGGTGCAGCGATGGCTAAAAAATGGCAATTCAATGCGAACAGTATTTATCAGGCCAAGTTTGAAACCCTTGATTCTCAATTAGATCCCCACTCTGAAGTGCGCATATTGTACAGATTAAT
>PWGE01000277.1 GCA_003554345.1 Candidatus Sumerlaeota bacterium
ACAATGTGTTTCTTTCAGACATGAATGTGACCGGTCATGAGTATACAGGGGGACTGGTTGGTTTAATCAGCAGTGGTACTATTTCAGGTTCTTATGCCGGAGGAACGGTTACAGGGTTTGAAAGAGTGGGCGGACTGGCCGGTGAAAACTTTGTCGGGGGAGTAATTATTAATTCCGATTCCGCGGGGGTGGTACAAGGACACACCTACGTGGGAGGACTGGCAGGAAGTAACGAGGAAAACGCGCTTATCAAGGAATCGACCTCTACAGGTTATATTTACGGCGAAAATAACTTCGGCGGCCTGGTCGGATGGAATCAGGGAACCGTGAAAGATTCTTATGCAACGGGAGAGGTCACCGGGACATCTATTGTCAGCGCAGGAATGGGAGGTTTAGCAGGTATTAACCGTGACGGGGGAATCATTGCTAATTCTTATTCCTCAGGTGCAGTAAAGTGCATAAAGATGGTGCCGGAAAAAGACGGTGTCGGCGGGTTTTCCGGCTGGAATATCGGCAGTATCAACTACTGCTATTATGACCGGGAGGAATCCGGATGGGATGATAAGGGAAAAGGAGAAGCCCGGACGACAATAGAAATGAAACAGGAAAATACATTTGAAAAATGGGACTTTGATGATACCTGGAGTATCATTGAGGAAATCACCTATCCTTATTTGCAGCGGATAATGACGCAGGAAAAATATTTTTCTAACCTGGTTGGGTATGAAGTGCCTGAAGTCATGTATAGAAATGAACGTAATGTGATTACAGTAACCCTTCGTAATACCGGTTTACAAGCCTGGAGTAAAGGCCAGCAAGTATGTATCGGAGCACAGAAAGATCAGGATTCCATAGCGGAGCAGCTTCGTGTTGCATTACGGCACGATGTTCTGCCAGGCCAGTTGTATACCTTTGTTATTCCCTGCTATCCAACCAAAAGCGGTATTTTTACCACTGACTGGCAAATGCTCAAGGAGGGAGAGTTCTGGTTTGGACAGGTCTTTACTAAAACCCTTGAAGTAAAATCGCGTACGGATGTGAGAGAAAGCCTGTGGCAGTTGTTTGAGTAATAAAAAAAGAGGCGGCTTTATGTAAAGCCGCCTCTTTTATTCAGTTTGGTTTTTCTGCTGTTTGCCCTTTGCCTGAATTACTATTCGTTTTGGCTCTTTATCCCTATCATATTTTTACTTCAACTTCTCCTTCATGGCATTGAGCTTGCCGCCGGCAAGAATAATATCTACCTCCCCTTCATTTAACAGGGCGGTGCAATGGTAGGTTTCATCCCTTGTTTCATTATAAATGGCAACTTTCTTTTCACGGAGCTGGCTCTCGATATTCTCAAAGTAAAGCACATCTCCCTGGGTACAACTTTCATAATCGGCAGACCGGTCAAAGATAAGGGGAAGAATGCCAAAATTGACAAGATTGGCTAAATGGATACGTGAAAAGGAACGGGCGATTACACATTTTATTCCCAGGTACATAGGAGCTAATGCAGCATGCTCACGGGATGAGCCCTGTCCGTAATTTTCGCCCCCTACGATAAAACCTCCTCCCTTTTCTTTTGCCCGGGCAGGAAATTGAGGGTCTGTCACCTCAAAACAGTGCTCGGAGATTTTAGGAATGTTAGAACGAAGCGGTAGTATTTTTGCGCCTGCCGGCATAATATGGTCAGTGGTGATATTGTCTTCTACTTTGAGAAGTACCTCGTTTCTATAATTGTCCGGAAAGGGGGTGTTCACAGGACAGGGGGCAATATTGGGCCCCTGAATGACTTCTACTTCTGTACCCTCTGGTACCGGCGGCAGGAAAAGGGAAGTGCTTCGTGAATATGTGTCCGGTTCCTGTATGGGGGTATATTGGCCGAATTCCCGGGGATCGGTAAGTTCTCCATGAATAGCTGAAACCGCTGCTGTTTCAGGACTGACCAGATAAATACCGGCGCTTTTGGTGCCGGAGCGACCGTAAAAATTACGGTTAAAGGTTCGTAAACAGGCACTGTCAGAGGGGGGAGAAAATCCCATGCCGATACATGGTCCACAGGCGTTCTCCAGGATTCGGGCACCTGCTCTGATAATGGATTCCAGTCCCCCTTCCTCGTCAACCTGTTCCATTATCTGCTTAGAACCGAAAGATATTCCCAGGTTTACATCAGGATGCACCTTGTTTTTTTCCAGGATTTTTGATGTAATCATCATATCCTGGTAAGAACTATTGGTACAGCTACCGATGGCTACCTGGTTTACCTTCATACCCGCCAGGTCTTTTACCTTCTTTATGTTATCCGGACTGTGGGGACAGGCGACCATTGGCTCCAGTTCGCTTAAATCAATGCTGACAACCTCGTCATATTGAGCGTCATCATCTGCCTGCAGAGGCCTGTAATCATCAACACGTTCCATTCGCTGGAGGAATTTGCGGGTTTGTTCATCAGAAGGAAAGATACTGGTGGTGGCGCCTAATTCAGCGCCCATGTTGGTAATGGTTGCTCTTTGAGGGACTGAAAGATTGGCTACGCCCGGACCGCTGTATTCGAATATTTTTCCCACTCCGCCTTTCACACTCTTGCGGCGCAGAAGTTCCAGAATAACATCCTTGGCACTTACCCAGTCCGGCAGTTTGCCGGTCAGATGAACCTTTACCACTGACGGCATTGTCATTTCAAAAGGGATTCCCGCCATAGCCAGTGCGACATCAAGTCCGCCTGCTCCGATGGCGATCATTCCTATTCCTCCGCCGGTAGGGGTATGGCTGTCACTTCCCAGCATGGTTTTACCAGGAATGCCAAAGTTTTCTAAATGAAGCTGGTGACATATTCCGTTACCCGGTTTTGAAAACCATATTCCGTATTTAGCGGCAACCGATTGAAGGTAACGATGGTCATCAGCGTTTTCAAATCCGCTTTGAAGCGTATTGTGGTCGACATAGCTGACAGATACGTCGGTGCGCACACGGTCTATGCCCAGTGTTTCGAATTGCAAATAAGCCATGGTGCCGGTAGCGTCCTGGGTAAGGGTCTGGTCAATCTTTATTTTTATAGGATTTCCCTGTTCCATTTTCCCCTCTACAAGATGATTATGCAGTATCTTTTGAACCAGGTTTTTCGACATGCGGACCTCCTTTTGTTGTTTCATGAAATTTTTTATGGACCTCTTTGACCCGGCAGTACTTGTAACAGGAAGCAGGTGGCTCGTCCCGGACATTGATTAAGTGGCGCTTTTCCAGATGTTGCAGAATATGTGAAGAAAGACGCTGGTGATGTTGCTGTTGAAAGTGCTGCATCATGTCCCAGAAATGCGGACAGGTTATACATTCCGTTTCCAGAGCTGTTTCCAGATCATTATTAATGACCTTGTAGGCTTCTTTTTCACGGAAACTCTGAATAAGCAAAAACATTCCCAGAGTGATCAATAAAAGGGCGGCTATAAACTGCAGCCAGAAAGGATTTATAAAACGGGAAAGAGCTCCTCCCAGAAAAACAGCAATAAACGTGCTCATTACTAGGGCAATACTTCCTCCCAGGAAGATGATCCACCTGTTTTTGGGGTCTGTGGAAGTGTAAGAAAGTATGGCCAACTGTGTTTTATCTCCCAGTTCAGCCAGAAAAACCGTGAAAATGATAATAAAAAAGAGGCGCCAGTTCATCGACAAATTGTACCAGAATATTGCTTGAATTCAAAAAGCAAGCCCCCTGAAGGTGGGACGCAAAGAACAGGGTGGAGGCATAAAAGCCTCTCAAAATTACCTTCAGGGATGATTGCCAGCTCTTTTTTTAAAAAGTTATTCATACCAGTACAAGTGCTGACGCTACCAATGATGAATCCGCCAGAGTAAACTTTCAGAAAAAATATGACTGATAGGACCAATAAGAGCAATAGGAGATATAGGACCACGGAATCAGACAGGCCCTAATAGTTCTATTTTCAGAGGAGTTCTTCACGCCAACTCAGAGTTGGCGCCACCAATCATGAATCCGCCAGAGTGAACTTTCAGAA
>PWGE01000250.1 GCA_003554345.1 Candidatus Sumerlaeota bacterium
AAATCCATGTAAATCCTTTAATTCCAGCGATATAACCCTGAACAGGGGCATTTTGGTCGGGAAGAGGGTTTGCTTTTCAAAATGGTACTGGTTAAATGAAACTGAATTTTTTCTTCGGAGGTATTAAAAATGAGAATGGGTATTTATCTGTTACCGTTTGCTCTTTTGCTTGGAGGTTGTGCCGGTGTTCCCGAGATCATTGCTCATCGAGGGGCTTCCCATGCTGCTCCTGAAAACACCCTGGTCTCTATTGAAAAAGGCTGGGAAGAAAAAGCTGATTCCACCGAGTTTGATGTTTTTCTCACTCAAGATGAAAAAATTGTTCTTCATCATGATCCCTCCACTCAGAGAATTACCGGAGAGGATTATCTTATTGAGGAAACCGATAGTGAAATCCTGCGTACCTTGGATGCCGGAAGCTGGAAAGGAGAGGAGTTCGCAGGAGAAAAGATCCCCTTCCTCCACGAAGCTCTTGCAATGATACCCCGGGGGAAAAGAGCATTTGTGGATGTTAAGTCAGGACCTGATATTGTGGAACCCATGAAAAAAGAAATTGAAAACTCGAACTTACGTCGTTCCCAGGTGGTCATAATTGGTTTTGACCACCAAACCATGGAGGTTGCGAAAAGAGCTATGCCCGATATAGAAGTCTACTGGCTGGTTGGTTCTGAAAGGGATGAAGACGGTGAATTTAAATCACATGACCCGCTTTTATTAGATATAGTTGATGAAAGTGGACTGGATGCTCTTAATGTGCATTTTGGCGGCGTGACGGAAGAGTTTATGAAGCATGTTCAAAAGAAGGAGCAGCCCCTGTATGTCTGGACGGTTAATGACCCCGATGAAGCAGTGAGATTGGCCGGGTTGGGGGTTGATGGAATAACAACTGACAAACCTCAGGAAATAAGGAAAGCAATAAAAGAAGCGTATCCCCGACGCCACTTTTTTAGCCGTATGAAACGATGGTAAATAGCTGAAAAGGTTTTTTGCTGTTGCCGTCCTTTGGAAACAAAAGAAAAACTGGCTCAGATAATTCTCATTGCACTACCTCTGTATAAAAGAGGCAAACAGCAGGTGGTACACCGATAAATTTAAAAAGGGAGATGAAGAATATATGCTTTTTCATGATTTTCGTAGAAAACCTCAAAATCTGGACTTCGTTCATGTTCGCGGTGATATGGACTGTCAATGGAAGAACCAGTCCCTTGTCATTGATTTTACTGATGAACTGTTTACGTGGTTTTTATTTCATAAACCCGTACATGGTTATGAAGGTATTCAAATAGAAAGTGGCTTTACAGTACCCGGACAGTTAAAAATTCAAATTGTAGATGTTTTCGGGCGTTCTTTTGAGTGGGGAAAAAGTATAGATACCGGGGTTAATACTTTAAAGATTCCCTGGACTGATTTTCATGGTTCTTCTGATAATTGTCTGGCTACCATGGAAAAAATGAAGGTTTACTTTGTGCCTGAAACGAAGGGGAAACAGCAGTGGACCATTAAAAGTATCATGCCCTATGGAATTCGACATTATGAAGGTCCCTGGATAAGTGTGGATCCCCTCTTTCCTTATTATCATCACTCAACATGGGAAGAGACAGCGAACAGAATAAAAAACCTGGGGTTTGTTGGTGTTGAAGTGGTTAATATTGAAGAAGAGCCGACTGTTGAAAAACAAAAAGAAATTGTCAGGGCCTTTCGAAACGAAGGGCTCTTATGTGTTTTACGCATTTATCCTACGACCGACTTTCCTGCCTATCACAAACATCCGGATTGGCGTCAGAAAAGCCTGGACGGTACCAGTGGACATGATTGGCGTGTCTATCTCTGTCCTAATTCCCGGGAATTCAGGGAATACGTTGCGGATAAGATTGCTCATAGAGTAAAGGAAGCAGAATATGATGCCTTAGAGTTGTCCGAACCATGGTTTGAGGTCTGGGGTGGTCCTTACGGGGATAACCCTCAAAAAGGGAAATATGGTTGTGTATGCCCTCATTGTATTGCCAGGTTTAAGGAAAGAACAGGAGTAGATGCCCGCCGGCTTTTTGAACCAGATTCTTCCTGTTATTTTCAGAAGAAAGAAAATGCCCATCTTTATGAGCAATGGATGCAAATGAGGGTCGATTCTATTATAGATTTTTGTGAAGAGATTTATGATGCTGCAAAGAAGGTTTCTCCTGATATCTCCATTATTCATATGCATCTTTCAGACTGTCGGGTAGAACCGGAACGGGGAAGAGAATATCATGCCCAGGACCTGCAAAAAGCCTTAAAGGTACTTCAACCTGATGCCGTGATAATCCAGGATGCCTGGCAGGATTGGACCATTCCTGATCTGGCGCCTGATTTTGCCGTGGAGTATGGTGAGTATTATATACCCCGCATAGAAAAAATCGATCCTGAGATAAAAGTGCTATGTCATGCAGATATAGGTTCTCTTGAGGAAATGCAACGTTCTTATACCTGGATGCGTCAATTTATTGCCTTTGCCACCGAAACCGGCTTCAGTGGTGTGGACTTTTATGAGTTTACTATAGGTGATTATTATATGTAGGAGCCTGCTTCTTTTTGATTAAGGACGTTTGTATCCCTCAAAAAGAGCTGAAGTTAATGTTCTCCCCACCATGGAAAAAGACGTCAAAAAAGAAGTGTTTAATTTTTTCGAGGGCCTTTTCTTTTTGAGAGAGTTCCATACGCCAATGCAATCGTTGGTGCCACTATAAAAGAAAACAGGTGGACTTCCATGGACTGATAGGAACAGCATGGACAGAAATACCATGGGACCGATGGGGCAAATCAGACAGCTCTTTCTTGGTCAGGAAATGCGTTTTTACAGGTGACTTCTGACTGCTAAAAGTTACTTTTAGGGGGGTTCCTCACTCCAACTCAGAGTTGGCGCCACCAATCATGAAAATAAGAATTAGAAGCCGGTATCACCATAGACGGACTTTCAGAATAAGAACAAGATGCCGATTCCGCCAGAGTGAACTGTAAGTCGGGGGTCGGCGCTCCCGGGAAGGCAGAAATACACTCATGAAGTGATAGTTTTTATAACGACGTATACTATATTTTGAAGAGTTTTATTTTCAGAGGAGGTGAAAAATTAAAGGAAGGACGAGCCAAAAAAATGAAGTAAAAAAGAAGAGTCGAAAAAAGTGGTGATGAGTTGCTTTTATCAGGAATTATTAAAGGAAGTATGTAAGCAATGCCGGTCTGATAAAAAAAAGACCCGCCTGTCTGGCAGACGGGTCTTGAATTGTACTTTTTCTTGGTTCAGGGCAGAAATTCAGTCGTTATTTCCATTCCATTCGCTTACCGGTAGATTGGCAGCTGCCAGGGAATGGCCGGGTTCATTAGAGTTACAGCCCGGGGCAGTTCCCACATTTCCGACGGTGTAGGTGCCACCAGCGGGACAGGAAGGTTCATCGCGCAGATACGGGTCATCCATGTCTCCGTCTCCTTCTTCAGTGAGATCTGCCATGGTGACCGCATCGTTGGAACTGGCTCTGTTATCCATAGCCCACTGTTCTTTTGCACCGTCAATTCTCTGGAGATTAGCCTGGCAGGCACGTGCCTGCGATACACGGCGGGCTCTAATAAAGCCCGGTACGGCAATGGCGATAACGATACCAATGATCGCTACCACTATCATGATTTCGACAAGGGTGAATCCTTTTTTCATCTTCTTTTACCTCCTGTGTTTTCCTTCTCAATGCTAAGTAAGTATTTTCTGTGTCAATGATACAACAGATACATCAAAAGTCAAATAAACATATCATAAATATCGTATATAACGTACTAAAAACTTTTTTTTTGAAGAGTGTTTTTGTGGTTAATTGAGGAAGAGTATTTCACGCAGACTTCGGCGCCGCTAATCATGAGTCCGCCATGGGTGGTCTTTCAGAATAAAAATAGGAAGCCGATACCGCCATAGGCGGACTGTAAGTTGGGAATCGGCGCTCCCAGGAAAACCCGCTATTATAACCATTGCCATT
>PWGE01000343.1 GCA_003554345.1 Candidatus Sumerlaeota bacterium
ATAAACATGATCTTATAATCAATATAACTATCGATACACAGTTTTTCCTGTATTTTTTGATAGTTACTTTCTTCACTTAAATCTTTTTCCAGGGCGGTAGAATGAAACTCATTATACAGCTCAACGTCCTCCGGTTTTCCTGCTTCCAGCTTCGTCGTATCAGACGACATTTCCTGAAAAGGCGAATCAAAAATAACGATATTTCCCGGATCGGCATCATAATTATAAGCGAGGTGATATTCATCCAGCCTGTCCCGTGCATTAATCAGTCCCCAGTATTCCCCGTTGATGAAATGGATAAAGCGACGGGTTCTTTGAACACCCACCTCTCCTTCAGCCATAATCTCATGGGAGACTGTATCATTCAAATAGTCATAAATATGTCCCCCCTGTCGGAAGAGCACTCTTCGAAATTTCTCAAGGGGCTTTTCATCTACCAACCTGGTTTTATCGCCTAAAAAGGGATAATACATCTTATCATCTTCACTATAATTATCCCGTCCATACAATCTGAAACCTTTCTGGAAAAGCGACCTGCTCAAACCCCCGTGGATACGCATTCCCACTTCCTGGGAAAAAGAAAGTTCACCATCTTTTTCAAACACTTCCGCCTGAACCCGCCGGTCCCAGGCACGTCCACGATGGACAAAATTACCCACTCCATGCCCCGGGTAATGCTGTTCGGTTCCCCCTTCTTTAAAATACCCTTCTCCAGGCACATAAATACCTTCTTCATAACCGAACAGATTTTGAGTGCCGGTGGTGATAGAAAGCACAGGAAAGTCAAAGCGCTCATTTCCCTGAGGATCCACAAAAAAGGTGCGTCCCCTGGCATCACTTCTGTGCACGCTGTTGTGCTGCTCTCTGTATGCTTTAGCCCTGACAACCGTCCCTTTAAATACCTCTTCATCCGGAGGTTCCCACTGCAAATCTGGATCATCAACTCCCCTGTAGGTGGTAATAATATCAGTAAGGTCATTTTCCTCATCAGAACGATTTTCCACTTCAATGGGCTCCTCATAAAGATAGGTTTGATTGCTACGGGCAATATTTTGAGATTCAGACCACTCATCATGAAAAAAGTAATTAATATAGTATTCTTCTCCCTCACGATCAAGATTGGAAGGACAGGGCTTAGAGCCATCGAGGGTATAAAGAATCTTCACCTCATCATCAGGATGGCTGAGCTCCAGCTCAAAGCTTTCTTCATAAAACCCCCCTTCATGAGAAAATTGTGGGGGTTTTATACGCCTGGCACTCTTTTCATTGGTAAAGCCCGGGGTCGCGCCCGCATAGTCCAGCTCAAGCATGCCCCCAAAACGTTTCCATTGATCTCCGCCATCCTGAACACGCGCGTAGGATTCATTCCTTCCCAGTACAATCGCCGGCACATAATCAACCACCTCACCAGCAGAATTGGAAAGAATGACCGGTTCACCGTCACGGCTGATACGAAAATTTGTATGATATGCACCTGAAAATGCCCGGACAGCCATTTCTTCATCATTCAAAGAGCGATCATACACCCGAACATCATCTATTTTCCCTGCAAAAGGAAAGCCTTCTCCTTCATATCCATCCAGATCCGTATAAGCCCCTAAAACAAGATTAAATGCCAGTTCATAAGAAGGAAATTCTTTTTCCTGAATCAATTGCCCGTTAATATAATAGCCGGCATTATTTTCAGTCCAGCGAACGCCTACATGGGTCCACCCTGCAACGGCTTTTTCCCATGTTGCAGACCATGGTTTTTCTACCATCCCCATTCCCCACTGGGATTTTCGGTAAAGGTGCCGTTGATATAAACCAGAATACACATTACCGCCCAGAGACGCAAACATTGATTGCGTCCATATATCTTCTGGTTTAACCCACATACTGAGAGTAAGGTCATTCTCGCCTATATTGTATCCTTCTCCCCAGGGAATATGAATATAACTATTCTTTCCATTGAACCACAGCGCACCTTCTTCATTGCCAAAACGGTCTGTGGCCGGCTCTACATTATGCATCTCTCCATGCAACTCGTTGCCGCTGCTGTCCTGCGCATCTCCATCCAATTTCCAGTGACCAACCAACCCTTCTTCAAGATTAACTTCTTCTTCAGTGCTTATGCGCGGACGGTCTCTTCCCGTATTGGTGAAGACCACCCTGTATTCACCCGGCTCGATGATCGCTGCATCCGGATGGTCGGTCTCCGAGACATCCGGAAACTGCCACCTGGTATGGTTGTCCGCATCATCCGACAGGTACCATCCTGTCAGATCTACGGGCTCTTTCCCGGCATTATACAGTTCCAGCCACGGCGGAAACTCACCATCCTCATCCGGCACTGCCCGTCCGTTCGAAGCCATAAACTCATTGATCACCACCTGCGTCTCACGTTCTTCCACCGAAGGCAGTATCTCAAAATCCACGTCCTCTATCTCTTCATAATAATGCTCCACCGCCCGAAAGTCGGTAGTAAGATTGCCTCCCACGTTCAGACGGCTGTCTTCTCCGCGTATGTTCTCTAATCCGGAAAGCGGACTGAAGTCCGAGATGTAATTATCACGAAGATTCACGTTCTTCAGGTTGGCCAGTCCCGCTAGCACTGAAATATCTTCTATGTGATTATTGCGAAGAGTCAGCTCCTCCAGGAGCGTCAGATCCTGCAGGGGCGTGATATCCTCCACCTCATTGCTGTGCATGCTCAGATCATCCAGCAGGGAGAGATTGCGTAACGGTTCGATGCACTTTACTTTGTTTTCACGAAAGGTCAGGCGGTTCAGGAGCGTCAGTTCCTCAAGAGGGGAAATATCCTCTATGTTGTTGTTGCGCACTGTGAGGTCTTCCAGCTTAGTGAGGGCAGCCAGCGGTTCGATACATTCAATGTCGTTATTGCGTAGCTCCAGCTCCCGAAGATTTTCCAGAGCCTGGATACCTTCCAGCGATTGTATGCCCAGCCCTTCGGCATCCAGCTCCTCCAGGCGCAGGACATCTTCTGCATAAATAGGACCCGGCTCCGGACGCCGGACTTCATGACGTACCAGTTCTTCAAGCTTTTCATCGGCAAAGGCAACTTCCGGTCCTGCCAGCAACAGAGGCGCACAGACACACCCTAAAAAGAAAATAAACAGAAGAAAAAAATCTTTTCTTACGTTAAGATACATGAAGCACTTTTATCAGAATACAGGCAAGCACAGATAAACAGTAGTTTTTCATAATATATTGTTAAGCTTATTATACACCCTTATAACGAAATTTCATACTTTATTTTTCTTCATATAAAATACACTGTGGACAATCTCTTTTCAAAGTCTCATTGAGTACATCTACAAGAAAAAATCTTAATCAAGTTTTTTTTCTTCCAGCCTTTGGGATATAATAAAAAGTTGTGTATGAGAAGAGAAGAATTGTCTGACATAAAAAAGTGGTGTATACTCCTGGTTGAGAATTGAATTACAAAAAAAACTGTCCCCATGTACACTATTTATGGGATTACAATCAATCTTTTCGCTCAAGAGTTACTTCGACCCATATTTATCGGATTTATCTTGCCTTCTCTTTTGCTGGCATGAAGAATGGTAATACCTACAACTTCTCCCTGTTCATATCTGATAATAACATCATCATCTGTTAGTTCACTGTCATCAGCATTACAGGGTTTTTTAAAGTTCAAATATAAAACATCCGCTTCTTCGTCATAACTGGACCATAAGTGATTATATGGTATATTCACCAGTACCGGGGTAAGATCTATTAATTCTTTAACATTTATCGATGCCACAATTGCTTCCTCCTTTTTATCCGTTTTATATTTCTGCTTAAAAAAGATGTAATAATGAAACCATCTTTATTACTTTCCTCTTTATAAATAACTAATAAGAATTTACCTGGTTGAATTTCTTTATACGCAATAAATTCATCTGCTTTTCCCTCATAAATAGCCGTCGGTGCACTTATAGTTTCAAGAACCTCATAATAATATCCAGCCAATTCTGAGTGTTCCTCA
>PWGE01000162.1 GCA_003554345.1 Candidatus Sumerlaeota bacterium
GCCTCCACCAAAATCAAACACTCCCACATTGGTGTTTTCTCCGGCATCAATACCGTAAGATAAGGCGGCAGCTGTTGGTTCATTAATCAGGCGGATAACATTTAAACCGGCCAGTTTGCCGGCTTTTATTGTTGCTTCCCTTTGGCGGTTGTCAAAGTATGCAGGAACGGTAACAACACCATGATGAATGGTTTCGTCCAGATATTCCTGGGCACAGCTAATAAGATGTTTCAGGATATCTGCGCAGATTTCCTCTGGATATAAAATCGAATCTTCAATTTTAACAGAGGCCATATTGCTGTCAGCTTCCACTACTTCATAGGAAAGGTGAGATGACCAGTTTGTTACTTCAGAATAAAATTTCCCCATAAGTGATTTGATAGAATAAATTGTTCTTTCAGGTTCAATCACCTGTTTTCGACGTGCAATTTCTCCTACAACCGGGGTCATAGAAGAGTCATAGTATACGATAGAGGGGGTAAAATACTTGCCTTCCTTATTGGGAATAACAGTGGTTTTTCCGTTTTGGGAACAGGCAACTACTGAATATGTGGTGCCCAGATCAATGCCAATAACATATTCTTTCACTTTTCATCCTTCCCGAGCATTTTTTTAAGGGTTGATAAAAACCCTTTTTTCTCGGTTTTTTTTTCAGGTTGTAGTTGAACAGCAATGTTTTGGGCTTCCTTGTGGTCGGGATCCAGGCCCAGCACCTCGTAAGTCCACTTATGTGCTTGACTTTTTGCTCCTACTGTGAGGTATATTTTTGCCAGATTAAGCTTGAACTCTAATCTGAAAGGTTCTTTTTCGATTGCCTTAGTGGCATAACGAATCCCCTCCGAAAGTTTTCCTTTATTATAAATGAAGGTCAGGGCATAATAACTCATATAAGAAGCATTTTGAGAATCCTGGTTGAGTGCGGTTTTGAAAAGATAATGGGCGCGAGAGTAATCCTTCCTTCTCAAGGCTGCCATCCCCTGTTGAAAGGATTCTTCTGCAATTAAGGAGCCTCCTTTTTTTGGAGAAGAAGTATGTTTCCGGGAAGTGCTGGATTTCTGTACTTTTTCTTTTTTCCTTTTTCGCAATTTTTCATCGTATTGTTTTTTCTTTTCGGGGTCTTTTAATGTATTAAAGGCCTGTGTTATAAGGGCAAAAGATTCATTGCCCAGGGTATCCTGCACATCTTCTTTTTGACGGTCCGGATGATGTTTTTGTGCTAATTCATAATATCTCTGGCGAATTTCTTCGATGGAAGAAAATTCGGGAAGGTTTAAAAGTTGATAATAGTTCTTTTCAGAGTTGCTCATGGCTTGATTGTTTGGAAATAACAATTAATTTATGTAGTATTATTATAGGGATAAATCCTGAAAATACCATGACAAAATCCAGAAAAAGTAATCGCCGTCCTCCCTTATATTCTCTTCGTTTATTGATTGCTATTCCTATTGTTTTCTTTCTGACCACTTTTATTGTGGGAATAAGTTTTTATATTCTTGCTTATCATCAATTTTTAAGTCGTCCTACCTTTGAAATGGCTCATATAGAGCTTTTTCTGGAAAAATGGAGAATCCTTTTTGGTGGCCTGCTCCTTCTCTCATTTATTATGGGTATTGTTCTTTCCTACTATATTTTATCCCCCCTTCGTAACATTACGAAAAGTTTTCGTGACTTTTTAGAAGGAAAAGAAATGCGTCCTCTTAACCTGCAGTCAAAAGATGAACTGGGAGAGTTGAGTAGTAGCTATAATAGTATTGTGCATTATCTTTCTCAGAATACGCTAAGCAGGGAAGCGGTACTTAACAGCCTTGGTGCCGGTATTCTTTTCCTTAATCACTCCCTGGAAATCACCTTTATGAATCAAAGTGCCAGGAGAATTTTAAAGTATAAAGGTGCATTGCCGCTATCGATGAATCGTTTGCTGCCTTTAACAGAAAACTCTAAGCTTTATTATCACCTTGGTCAGGGAAAGAGTGATGCCATTGTTGAAGAGGAAGAGGCAGAAGTGGTTCTGGCTGATGGAACCAGAGTTTTGATTAAATACTCTATAAGTCGTTTTAAAAAAGAAAACCAGGAAAAAGGAAAAGGAGAACTCATTCTGACTTTTAAAGATGTCTTACATTTCGAAAATATCCAAAAACGGATATTACAGGCCGAACAATTAGCCATTGTAGGAGGTCTTTCAGCCGGTATTGCTCATGAAGTTAAGAATCCCCTGGGAAGTGTGCGCGCTTTAATTCAACTCCTTCTTGAGGATCTGCAGGAAGAAGGAGTGGAAGCTCAATTTGAAGATTATTTTGAACGTATTTTTGGGGAAATACAACGTCTTGACAGGGTGATTAATAATGTGCTCTTTTTCTCTCAGATTAAGGACTTAAACCTGAAAAAATTTGATATAAACTCTCTTGCCAGAAATATAGTCAGGGATTGTCAGAACCAATATCTTGATAAATCAATTAAGGTTTTTTACAATCTTTCACCCCATGTGCATATTTTCTGGGGGGATGAAAATAAGCTCTATCAGGCTTTTATGAATATTGTCAAAAATGCTTTTGAGATGATGTCCGACCATCAGGTTTTTTCGGTTAAAACGCAGAGTAAAGAGGTTAAACCCAATATCACGCCTCATTCTTTTATTTTGAAAAATAGTGATTTGAAGTCATCACTGGAGTGCAAAGGCGGGGTAGAGATAATCATAAGTAATACGGGCACTGAGATAGACCATGCTATTCAGGATAAGATATTTAATCCCTTTTTTACTACCGAGGATTGTGGGTCCGGCCTGGGGCTTGCTATAGCCAAGCAGGTCATTGATGCCCATTGTGGATATATAGATGTTCAGAGCAATGAAAAGCGAACTTCATTTATAATACGTCTCCCATTATTTTCTTTAGAAGGGGAGGGAATATGAGTAAAGTCCGAATCCTTGTGGTAGATGATGAAGAACATTTCAGGTTTTCTGTTAAGCGTGCCCTGGTCAAAAAGGGTTATGAAATTTATGAAGCTACTGATGGTGAACAGGCGCTCAAGCAAATAAAAAAAATAAATTTCGATCTGGCTCTGGTAGATATACGCATGCCCAGAATGGATGGCTTTATCCTGATGAAGCATATTAAGCAAATTCGCCCCTATTTGACCGTAATAGTCATTACTGCTTATGGTTCTTCCCGTGTAGTCCATAAGGCGATTGAAATGGGGGCTTATGATTACTTTAATAAGCCTGTAGATTTGAATGAAATACGAATTGTTGTTGATCGTGCCCTGGAAAAACGTCGATTAGAACAGGAAATTGTCAATCTCAGGGCTCAGATGGAATACACCTTTGATTATACCGAAATTATCGGGCGTAGTGCTTCCATGCAGAAGGTTTTTAAGATGCTTGATAAGATAGTCGATAAGGATGTGACGGTAATGATTACGGGAGCTAGTGGTACAGGCAAAGAACTTGTTGCCCGGGCGATCCATAAGAACTCCCACAGACGGGATAAACCTTTCATCCGCATTAATTGTGTGGCTATTCCTGAGACATTGCTGGAAAGCGAATTGTTTGGCTTTGAGAAGGGGGCTTTTACCGGTGCTGAAAAACAGACAATAGGTAAGTTTGAAATGGCACAGGGAGGTACATTATTTCTGGACGAAATAGGTGATATGCCTCTAAAGACTCAGGCGAAACTCTTAAGAGTTTTACAGGAAAGAGAAATTGAACGCATCGGGGGAAAAGAATCAATTCATGTTGATATAAGGGTGCTGGCAGCCACTAATCAAGATCTTGAACACAAAGTGGAAGAAGGAACTTTTCGAAAAGATCTCTTTTTTCGGCTGAATGTTATCCACCTCGAGGTTCCTTCGCTTGTAGAACGAAGGGAAGATATTCCTCTCCTGGCGGAGTATTTTATTAAATTATATCGCCATAAACTCGGTCATCATGTTGAGGGTATTTCTCCGGAAGCAATTGAAATCCTTAAACACTATCATTGGCCCGGTAATATACGCGAATTAGAAAATATTATCCAGAGAGGTGTAGTTCTTTCCACAGGGAAGCTGATCACTGCGGATGTGTTGCCTTCCTATATTAAAGAAAAAAGAATGTCTTCAGGTTCTGATTCCGTGCTGGAGTATGATCTCGAACAACCTTTTCACGACCAGATGAACCAGGTTATTGAATATTATGAAAAAAAATACCTCCAAAAAATTCTCGAACAAATGTCAGGGACTAAAGAAGAGATTGCCCGTAAAATAGGGATCAGTCGTAAGAACCTTTATAATAAACTTTCTAAATACGGTATGATGTGAGATATTTTGAATTGTTGATTCAATAGTGGTAAAAAAACAATTTATTGAGTTATATTAAAAGGGAAGAGGAAAGTTGACAGATCAATATTTTTACCAGGAGCATCGCTATTTTGACGTAGCGTCCTGATTATAAGAGAGTTCTGCATGCCAGTACAAGTGCTGATGCCACAAATATTGAATCCGCCAGGGGCGGACTTGCAGAATAGAGCTTTATTCCTGTTTTTACAGTGGATTCCTGAATTATATTATCTCAGGGTATTTTTTCAGGGCAACCAGAGCCGATTCAGAGATCGGCGATCCCGGGAAAGCAGAACTACACTCATGAAGTATAAGTTTTTTAACAATGTGCATTGTATTATTTGTATTATGAAGAGTTTATTTTCAGAGGGGTGTACTCTTTTGAAGGGTGCATAATAAAGAAAGAAGGTGTACAGGTAGTGACAGAAAACCTGGGTGTCAGACAGAAAGAGTTTTTTCATTCCGGGCGCACTCGTTCTTATGCCTTTCGTAAGGAACAGTTGTTCCGTCTGGGAAATACCATTGAATCAAAAGAAGAAAATATTTTGCGAGCTCTGGAAAGTGATTTAAAAAGACCGGCCAGGGAAGTATATGCCAGTGAAATTGCTTTTATTCTGGCAGAAATCAAGCACACAATAAAAAATCTTCATCGATGGATGGAGCCGGAGAAGGTAAAAACGCCGCTGGTAGCTTTTCCTGGCAGGAGTCAGGTTTTACCGGAACCATATGGGTGTTGTGGCATCTTTGCTCCCTGGAACTATCCTTTTCAACTATCATTGTCGCCTTTGATAGGAGCACTTGCTGCAGGTAATTGTGCCATACTCAAGCCCTCTGAAATAGCCCCGGCTTCGTCAGAGGTTATAACAGCAATGATTAACGATAATTTTGATCCCTCTTATCTGGCTTCTTTTCCAGGGGGGAAAGAAGAGGCTCAGACCCTGTTACATTTTCCGCTCGATTTTATTTTTTTTACCGGGAGCAGTAAGGTGGGGAGCCTCGTGATGCAACAGGCTGCTCAGCAATTGATACCGGTTGTTCTGGAACTGGGTGGGAAAAGTCCCTGCGTGGTTACAGAGGATGTTCCTCTGGAAGTAACAGTCCGTAGAATATTGTGGGGCAAATTTCTAAATGCCGGCCAAACCTGTATTGCCCCCGATTATCTGTTAATACCTTCTGGTATGGTTGAAGATTTCCTGACAATCAGTCGCAAAGTGCTTTCAGAATTTTATGGCGAAAATCCTCAGGAAAGTCCAGATTATGGTCGCATTATCAATCAGAAACATCTGGAAAGATTAATACATGTATCGTCCGGACTTCCCTGTGTTGTGGGGGGACAGGTTGACAGGGAAGATCTGTATATTGCTCCATCAGTTTATTACCCGGTCCATTGGCACAATGCCATCATGCAGGAAGAAATATTTGGCCCTTTACTTCCCGTGCTCACCTATGAATCACTTTCGGAAGTAGTGGAGCGTTTGAAAAGAAGAGCCTCTCCGCTGGCGCTGTATCTCTTTTCGACGTCCCGGCAGAATATCCAATTTCTTACTCAAAATATATCTGCCGGGAGTGTGTGTATTAATGACACCCTTTTGCAGGTGACAAGCCATCATCTGCCTTTTGGAGGTACAGGGAAAAGTGGAATGGGAAAGTATCATGGATGGTACTCATTTAATGCCTTCAGTCATTATAAGTCAATTTTGAGGCGTTCTTTTAAACCCGATTGGTCTTTCAGGTATCCGCCTGCTACGATGCCTCTCAGTCGTTTCAAGAAATTACTTCGATTTCTTTTTTAGTTTTCTTGGTTTTGACACCTGTCATTAAAAATGTTATTGGTACGAAAATACTTCTCCTATTTACGGCAGGTATTTTGTCACTACACGCTTACTGTTGAAATGGCACCCGGGAAGGGAAGCTGGAGGTCAGGGCTTTAAAGATTGATGGTATCTGAATCATCGTTTCGCTGCGAACCAGCAAATTCCGATTCTTTAGTTTTATCTTAAGAATTTACCAGATATCTGGCAAGCTATGACCGGTGTTAATCGTAGTTATATGTGAATCATGTATTTGGGTTGAACAGGAAGGCCCATTACCGGCGTATCAGTAAGCATGAAGAGTAAGCGGCAATGCCTTCTCCCCTTCCTGTAAAACCGAGCTTTTCAGTGGTAGTTGCCTTGATATTAAGCCAGTAATGCGGTTTGATAATCCCTGTTAAATTGTCCTTCATTTGAGGAATATATGAGGAAAGGGCCGGCTTTTGAGCGATAATAGTACAGTCTATATTGCTCACTTTCCAGGCTTGCAAGGAGTCCTGTTTCAACACTTCTTTTAGCAGAAAAAGAGAGGATATGTCTTTTAAGTCGGGATTGGTGTCAGGGAAGAGAACTCCAATATCTCCCATTCCCACAGCCCCTAAAATGGCGTCAATAATACTATGTAGAAGAACATCGGCGTCAGAGTGTCCCTTTAATCCGTACTCATAGGGTATATTTACGCCACCCAAAATAAGAGGACGATTCTTCTCCAGAGCATGAACATCAAATCCTATTCCTACAAGTGGAGTGTCAGCTGTTTTTTTTGTCGGCATAGTATTGAGCCCAGAGTAAATCTTCGGGATAAGTAACTTTTATATTAGTATATTCTCCATCAATCACTTTGACTGGTTGATTGGTTCTTTCTAAATAAGCTGCCTCATCACTGCAAGCATATTGGTCGTTTTTTTTCATGGCATCATAAAGAACCGGAGTATCAAAACCCTGGGGTGTTTGAATTAAACGCAATCTATCCCTGTTTAATGTCGTTGTGACAAAATTGGTGGCGTCAATTTCTTTGACGGTGTCACGGATAGGAAGGGCTGGGATACAGGCTCCATATTGAATGGTGTTTTTCATTATTTTTTCAATAAGGGCGGCACTTGCAAAAGGCCGAACGGCGTCATGAATAAGAACATATGAGGCAGTATTGAGGCATTTTTCCAGGGCATTTTGCACTGATTGAAAGCGCTCTTCTCCTCCATAAACCACTTCTAAGTCAGGATATTTCTTTTTTTGCAGGAAAGGATGCCAGTATTGTTCGTGTTCTGGTTGAACAACGAGGAAATGTTTATTAAATCGTTCCCAGACTGGTAGAAAATTTTTCAAGGTGTATTCTACAATGGTATAAGAAGTATTTAAAGCCTGGTATTGTTTGGGGCGGGCACCCTGAAAACGTTTCCCTCTGCCAGCCGCTACAATGACAAGGTTAAAAGAATGATCAGGGGTTGATACGTCCAAATATAATTCTCCCAACTGAAGTTTGTAAGACGGTGGTTACTTCAATATCCACTGTTGTGCCAATAGCATCGACTCCATCTTCTACCACTACCATGGTACCGTCTTCCATATATCCGACACCCTGTTCCCGGTCTTTCCCTCTTTTATAAACAAATATACGAAGTTTTTCCCCGGGAAGAATCTGCGGTTTTAAAGCAGTAGCAAGATCATTAATATTCAGCACTTCTATATTCTGTACAGTGGCAACACGGTTTAAATTGTAATCTGTGGTTAAAAGACTGCCCTCCATTTTTTTTGCTAATTCTACCAGTTTTCGGTCTACTTCATCAACATCCGGGAAATCTATATCGATTATTTCTACTTCGATATCATCTTTTTTTTGCAGAGAGTTCAATACATCCAGTCCCCGGCGTCCTTTTTTCCGCTTGAGATCTTCATGAGAGTCGGCGATCGACTGAAGTTCTTTCAGGACGAACTGGGGGATAATAAACTTTCCGCCAAGAAAATGGGACTTTATAATATCGACAATTCGACCATCAATTAAAACGCTTGTATCCACGATTTTTACTTTTTTCTTTTCGGTAGAAGGGGGATTCAATAATTGTATTTTAGAAAAGTCAACGTATTTAGACTGAGAAGCCGCTAATACAGCGCCTGTATACCCAAAAATGAGGTTGAGTATTGCACGCAAGGTGACATCTTCATGAAAAGCAGGAGGAAAGGAAAGAGAGATGAGCTGAGCCAGAATCAAACCGTAGAGGAGTCCTAATGAGCCTAAAAAGAGAATCTTGGTGGATACCCGGAGCAGTCTTGTTTCCAGGATGACGACCAGACTTGCTGTGACTGCTCCAAGCAGGAAACCAATATAGGGTGTTGTAACACGATGTCCGCCCCAGGGCAGTCCTACTGCAACAAATAAATATGCCATAAAACCTATCAGTAAAATGAAAGCAATACGGATGGCATAACATAACATGTTATCACTGAATAATTTTTTCATAATAATAACCTCATCTGTACTGTAATAAATTTTCTAAACATTCACTTAACTTACCAAAAGAATGAAGCTGTAAGCCGGTATTATCTTTTTCAACCTCCGGTGAGGTTTTTGAAAGATAAACTTCTTGAAATCCCATTTTTTTCAACTCATTCAGGCGTTTTGTCAACTGTGTGGGACTACGCAATCCTCCTGTTAAAGCTATTTCTCCCATAAAAGCCGCTCGATGGGGAAGGGTTACGTTGTAATGACTGCTCCAGATAGCATAGGCACATGCCAAGTCGACAAATGGTTCAATAACTTTTAATCCTCCTACCACGTTGAGATAGATATCATACTGCGTGAGCTGTACTTTTAAATACTTTTCCAGCACAGCAACGATCAGCGATAGGCGCTTCTGGTCAATACCGGATGCCATTCGTTTGGGAAAAGAAAAACCGCCGTTAAAGGTTGTCAGAGCCTGTACTTCTACGACGATAACCCTTGTTCCTTCGAGGGTGGGTACAAAAGCGCAACCAGGTTCCAGGTGGTTTTTTTCAGGATGTGAAAAGAAAGAAAGATCCTGGAGTTCCTGTAATCCTTCTCCGGTCATTTCAAATATTCCCACTTCATTCGTTGTCCCAAAGCGATTTTTAACCGCCCGTAATATTCGAATTTGGGAATCCTTGTCTCCTTCAAAGTATAAAACAGTATCTACAATGTGTTCCAGGACACGGGGACCTGCCACTACACCTTCTTTGGTGACATGGCCTATGAGAAATACAGGAACCTGTAGATTTTTCGAAAACTCTAAAAATCTCAGGGCTGATTCTCTGACCTGAGATACCGTACCCGGTGCCGATTGAATTTCCTGGCAAAATACTGTTTGTATGGAATCAACAATAATTAAATCAGGGACATTCATGTCAAGGTATTCAAAAATGGCATCCAGGTCATTTTCGGGAAATAGTAAGATATCGGGTGTGAGGCAGTTCAAACGTTCAGCCCGGGCTTTTATTTGAGAAGCTGATTCCTCTGCTGTAATATAAAGGACTCTTTTCCCCTGCCGGGCACTCAAATATGCAACCTGCAGTAAAAGGGTGGATTTTCCAATACCGGGTTCTCCCCCCAGTAAAATAAACGCTCCTTCTGCTACTCCTTCACCGAGTACGGAGTCCAGCTCGGACATTCCTATTTTCCACCTTATAGCAGGATCCCGGACGACTTCATCGAGTGGTACCGGATCAACGGAAGTATTTTCCCTGAAAAAAGATCTTGTTGTTTTATGCTGAGACGCCGGGGCTTTTCTTTGCTCTTCAAAGGCACTCCAAGTACTGCAGTCCGGACAGCGTCCAAGCCATTTCGAAGAGGCATAGCCACAGCTTGTACATATGAATTGTGTTGTTATTTTTTTTGCCATCATTAATAAGTTAACTTATCTTGCGTATACGTTCAATTTCTCCTAAGACAACTAATTTATCCGAATGCTGGAGAATAGTATCCGGATTGGGGTTTACGTCTATCTCTTCTTTGGAGGAGCCACGCCGTAAAGCAATAATATTCATTTTATATCGTTTCCTGAAATCACTATTGGAAATAGATTTATTGAGAACCTCTTTTGGGGGGCTTATTTCAGCAATGCTGTACTTATCTGATAGACTTAAATAATCGCTGATATCTGGATGTAAGATGTTTTGGGCTAATTTCTCCCCCATTTCAATCTCTGGAAATATAACTTTCGTAGCTCCCAGTTTTTTTAAAATTTTAGCTCTTATTCTATTGTCTGCTTTAACAATTACTTTTTTAATGCCAATATCCAGTACAATCATCAAGCTGAGAATGGTGGCTTCAAAATCTTCTCCTATGCAGATAATGACAGCATCAAAGTCAGTAGTGATAAGAGCGCGTAAACTTTTTTCATCAAGAGCATCTGCTGTTACAGCATGACTGACCTCTCCGGAAATATCCTGGATACGCTCTTCGCTGTTGTCTATTGCCAGTACTTCACAGTTGTTTTTGACCAGGGGGGTTGCAACAGCCTCACCGAATTTCCCCAGTCCTATAACGGCATATTGCATAATATTATCCTTACCTGGCAACTTTGACAAGAGTGGGTTTCAGAACTCTGTCCTTGTAAATGTATCCGGGCTGCAATTCTTCCACCACTTCCATGGGTTCAGCTCCGTCTACTTCTTCGTAAAGTACTGCTTCGTGATAGTTTGGGTCAAATTTATTTCCTGCAGCTTTTATCTTCTGAAACCCGTACTTTTGCAGGAGCTCGGAAAAACTGTTAAAAATGAACTCTACGCCTTCTCTAATAGAATCAATGTTTTGAGTATTGTCGATGGCGTTGAGAGCATGTAAAAAATTGTCATAAACAGGGACAATATTCTTGAAGAAATCTTCAAGGGCATATTTTTCAATGTTTTTCTTTTCGCGTACAATTCGTTTGCGATAATTATCAAATTCAGCCTGCAATCGTAAGAGTTGCTCCCGATATTCTTCTGCTTGTTCCTCAATTTGCCGCAGAGCGCTTTTGCATTCGGTAGCTTTATCAACATGTTGCTTCAGTTTTTCCAGCTCTTCCTCACTGATCTGAACCACATATTCTTCATCTTCAGTGGAAGATTCTTTCTCTTTCCCCTTTTGTTTTTGTTCTGTATATTCTTTTTGATTTTCCTTGTTTTTCTTTTTATATTTTTCCATATTTTCCTTTTCTTCTATGATTTCTATATCTTCTTCGTTCAATTTTTCTTCCTTTCTTTGTTGTCTCTTCTTTTTTGCTGACATATAATAACTCCTTTTAGAAATTGAATGTTTATCTTCTTCGCGCCAGGGTGAGAAAATACAAAAGCTGCAAAACAGCTGTTAAAGCTGCCGCTACATAGGTGAGGGCAGCAGCATTCAAGACTTTCTTTACACCGCCCAGTTCTTCGGTACTGAGGTAGTGATAATTTCCGATAGCCTGAACCGCCCGCTTACTGGCATTGAACTCCACCGGGAGAGTGATGAGATAAAATACAACGGCTACAGAAAAGAATAAAATACCGAGTTCAATGAGACCAGCGGCATCAAAAATGAGACCAATGAAAATGAGAGGGATGGCTCCCCTGGAGCCAATATTGGCGAGGGGGACAATACTGTTTCTCAGGCGTAAAGGGACATAGTTACGACTGTGTTGAATGGCGTGACCCACTTCGTGGGCTGCTATTCCTACTGCTGCAATAGTAGAACCACGGTATACATCCTCTGAGAGATTAAGGGTTTTTTTCACGGGATTATAATGGTCGGACAGAACACCCTGTGTTACCTGGATGGTTACGTCATGAATGCCCATCGTTTCAAGAATATGGCGGGCCATCTCATATCCTGAGATATTTGCCTGGAGAGATATTTTAGAATATTTTGCATAGCGTGACTTAACCATCCCCTGTGCGTACATGGTTAACAATATAGCAGGTAACAGCATAATCCAATATATGGGGTCAAAAAACATATGTTTCCTCCTTGATGAATTGATATATTATATCAATTCAAAACAATTTTTTAAAATCCACCCTTTTTTCTCTTCAGTAGCTGCCTTTTTCCACTGTCCCCTTTTTTCCTGTATGGTGATTTCTGTGCCCTCTCTCAAAGTCATAATAGAAGAGTGGTGAGAGCCGGGGAGTTCATACATGACAGCTTCTTCGATAATCAGTCCTCTGGGTTGCATTGTTCTGGTGTATGTATGAGCAAATAACATGCCAAAAGAGGCAATAGTGACAATTCCCAGTGCAAAAAAGATGCGAAAGCGACGATAACGGCTATATCCCTTTATATAAAGCACCAATGATAACCCCCATAGTACCATCCAGGAACCTTCCAGCAGATTACTGAAGTCTCTCCACGTAAAAGTGGATGGAAAAAATAAGTAATAAAAGGGAGGGGATGAGTCTACTGGTATATTCATCTTTTCCTGAAGATGAATTTTTCTCTGATGAAGTGGGTCAAAATGAGGCAAATACTTGAGTCCTCTCTTGTAATAAAGTAAGGCATAAGGATAGTCCTTAGCTTCTTCGTGTACAATTCCCAGGTTGTAGTAGAGTGCCCCATTTTCACCTAATGTAAGTGCTTTTTTGAGGGTTTCAGCAGTATTATGCAAATGTATTTCATCGCGGTACTCCTTGTATTTTTCATAACTGTTTTCTGCTTCATCGATAAGTGTTACCAGGGACTCATTCGCTGCCGGTAAAAGCTTCGGTAAAAATGTCAAAAGTAATAATATGATGACACACTTCATTTTATATCTCTCACTAAATGGTTCAAGATGCTCCTGTCTTGGGCGGTCAACGACCCTCTTCCGTACAGGGACATTTGTAATCTGTGTAACACTTCTTCAATCTGGGGAGGGGAAAGATAAGTATAAGAAGAGAAAAAAGCCGCCATGTTGCCGGGCATGGAAGATTCGCTTCTGGTTTGAAGATGGTAGAAAGTTCTCAAATACTTATAAGCCTGGTATTTGTCAATTTCCTGAGGAGATAACGACAGGAGTTGGGTACGAGTCTTTTTTAGTTCTCTTAAAGGAGAATACTTTGAATGAGAAAGAAAGAAAAGATGCCTTTTTGTGAGGAAGTACCAGAAGAAAAAAATACAAGGCGGAAGAATCCACAAAAGAGGGGAAAGGGTCCTTTTCATACAAAGCCTCTCCCCTGTAAAAACTAAGAGGAGTGGATGGGATTGGTTCATCTTCAGCAGAAGGAAGGGGTTTTTCTAGAATATCCAAAGGAACAATGTCTAAGGGAATGGGGGCTGTTTCGGTTTCTACATATTTTTCAACTTCAGGGTCGAAAAAGGTAAGAGAAAAGGGCGGCAGGTAATCGCTTTCTGTATCGGTAGCCCGCAAAATATAACGATATCGTACAGAATCTTCTGTATAATAAGTGCTTAAGTGGTCTTTTTCAACTATGAAATTGTCCAGGGCAGGGTGTTTTTCCAGCGAAGGAGAGCTGATAAGGGGTAAATCACCTTTTCCCTGTATGATATAATCAAGCGTAATAGGATCGCCCGGATAAGCTTCTTTCTTATCTATTTCAACATGTAGTGAATACTGGCCTACTGCTGTGTCCCGATAATTATCGGGAGGTTCGGGTAGTGGCCGTGGTGTAATGTTTTTGGCTTCATGATAAAAATGGAAAGGACGTTTTTTTTCGTCAGGAAAAGAAAGTTTGAAGCCGCCGGAAACTTCTGGAATAATCTTTTCATCAGTGGTGCGAGGGGTGATAAGTAAAGGGATGGTGTATACCTGGTAGGTGTGGTTGTTTACCTCTTTTCTCTCGAATTTTGCTTTTACAGCATGAGAAGTTACGATATCGTACAATTCAACGGTGTACTCAGCATCGGCAAGAAATTGCCTGTCTGGGATATAGCGCAGTTGTTTATCCCTCCCCAGAATTGGCAGGTAAAGAGCGTATTTAAGAGCCCTGTCAGCCAGAAAAATTTGATATTGTAAGGCTATTTGCTCCCCTACATAAGGTGTTTTTGTCGAAAGGTTTACCTCAATAAAGCCCGCTTTTTGCTCAGGCTTTTGGGCGGTGATCGTAAAATCCGGTAGGGTATATTCTTCAGTCGCTCCTTCAATATGGACACCTGAAATATGAAATGTGCCTTCGCTTAATGTGAGGAAAGGTTGAGTATATACTTTTTTCTTTCTTCTTACTTGTTCTCCTTCCTGGTTGAGGACTTTATAATGGAGGCTGCTTTCGGCTTTTCCCCATTGTATTCCTTCTACTGAAGGAAACGTGATTTTCAGATCTTCAGGGGGTTCTGTGATGGTGATGTTGACTTTTCCCAGTTCCTGTAAAAATACGGTGTCCGGCGATAGATTAAAGGTGATATTTTCCTCTTCCAGGGCACAAAGAGTAATGGTGAGAAAAAGTAACGTATAAACGAGGCATGTCCTCACCAATCTTTTATTCCCTCCTCATACAAATCTTTTTTGCGTGGTGTATACTCGTACTCTTTGTAGCTTCTTTCTTGCTGTTCCATCCCTTTTTCTTTGAAGTACCTTTCCATTTCCTTTCGTTTTTCCTCTAATAACTGAAAAGCTTTTGATTTATCAAATTCTGCAGGAGAAGGTGCGGTACTTTCAGTTATTTGTCTTGCTGGAAAAGGAGGCAATGCTTCTTCTCTTCCGGAAAGTTCCCTCAGCAGGTTTTGAGTACTATGGGAGACCTTCTCAAGAGCTTCGAGAGAAGGATGAGGGGATTCTTTTTTGCAATTATAGATATGATCGAGAATTTCTTCAAGATGTGCAATAACTTTACTGCGTTCTAAGGGTTCTTTAAAAAATTCTGAAGAGTGGGGCTGCTGGAAAATAGATGAGTCTCTTCCAATGTGCAGGGCGGTTTGAAGGGTCTCTTCAATCTCATTCCATTCTCTCTTTTTTACATCTTTTTCCGTTAAGTTCTGGCAATGACTGACGACATGTTGCAGAGACCGGATGAATACATCATGCTCTTCTCTTCTTTCTTCAGCCGGCCTGATATATTTTTCCAGTTTGTGTCCCATGTGGTGAAGATCATTTTGAGCATGTGAAAACTTGATTTCTAACTGGCTATTGGCCATAGGGACTGCTGAGGCAAGAAAATTCTGATAGTGCATGATAGCCTTTTCCAGCAGAAATATTCTATCCTCCAGCGGTTTCTGATTAAAAGCCTGAGAATAAGATTTGCCCTGATAGTATTCTGCTTTCCAATAGGAGTCTTGTGAGGGATCTCCAAGGCATTTCTGGTAAGCACCCCACTTTTCAGCAGCTTTTCTGTATTCTTTCTGTTCAAAGAAAATGACAGCCTGGTTCCAGGATGCGGTGGGAAGGTATGCGGTATCCTCTTGCCTCTCTATTCTTTGATATATCTCCAGGGCTTTTTCCCGATCACCTCTTTGATAATAATTGCCGGCAGTCTCGAGAGCGGCTTTTATGCTCCCTGTAAACACAATGACAAGCAGTATAACAAGCCCGCTCTTTTTCAGAACCATCATGATTCTCCCTCCTGTTTTGAGGAAAAAGGGTGTATCCTGAAAGAGAGTAAAAGAAACACCAGCCCTATTATGATAAAAGGGTAAAATATATCTTTCCAGTGTTGTCTTGCCAGTTCTTCTGATTGACGTTCCGGGACATTTTGTCTCAGTTCCCGGTAAAATTGATGAAAATTTGTAACACCGTGGTGCCAGGGTAAATACTCGCCACCGGGAGTTAGTGAAGCCACCTCTTCAAGGGTGGCTTCTTCAAGTCTGCTTATAACAGGTTCTCCCTTATGATACATAATGTCGCGCCCCTCTGGTGAAGGGATGGTGCTTCCTTGAGGAGTGCCGATGCCTACAGAGATGATACGTACTCCTTTTTGCCCCAGGGTATGAGCTGCTTCCCCGGGAAAAGATCCATGATCTTCTCCGTCTGAAATAAGAATGATGTCAGTATAGGGCGCATCATCCCTTTTGATGAGATTTTCCCTTGTAAAACGCAGAGCATCTCCGATAAGGGTTCCGCCCCGGCTTACGTGGTACGGAGAGACATCATCTACTACCATTTCAAGAAAGTGGTAATCATATGTATAAGGAGTAAGTATGGCTGTAGAACCTGCAAATGCTACCAGTGAGGCACGGTCTGATTGCAGAACTGAAAGAATATCCTTTATAATAAATCGGGCGTTTTCCAGTCGATTCGGGGGGACATCCTTTGCCAGCATACTGCGGGAAACGTCCAGCAAAAAAATGATATCACGCCCCTTATATAATTGAGGGTACTCACGATATAAGATCTGGGGCCGCATCAATGCTAAAGTCAGAAAAATATAGGCTATCAATAGTAGAACCATTTTAACTGTGAGAAGGCGATAACGAGGAGAAGGAAGAAGATAAGCAAGGGGACGTGAGTTCCTTTTTTTCTGTATGTACTGCCAGTACGAGAAGAATTTTCCAAGCCAGACCAAAAAAAGCAGGATAAAGACCAGGGAAAAATGTCCATTTTGAAAGTGCCATTGAGGTAGTTCTATCATCATTTTTTATAGTGGGTTTTTTGCCCATGTATGTTTTAGGGTTTCGCCCAGTCCCAGGAAAAAAAGTGCCGGGAGTAAAAAATAAAGATAAAATTCTTTATGATTTCTATATGGAGTTTCCCCGGACTCATCCTGTTCACGGGATATAGTGCTGTATATGTGCTCCAACTCCTCCCCTGTTTGAGCA
>PWGE01000408.1 GCA_003554345.1 Candidatus Sumerlaeota bacterium
CATGGGAGAAATACGATATTTCTTTGAGCCAATCTTTTCTTCAATCTCCTTTTGCCCCTGGTGAAAACGCACTTCTTGCATGGCAAAAATATCTGCGGGCAGGGAACTGGTTCCCCAGAAAAAAGTCGTCATACCCGGCACCTTCTCAAACAGCCTGGAAGAGAGTTCCTGTACTTCCGGAAACGGGTGGGGGGTCGTTAAAAGGGATACCATGACCTGACCGGTATTGTGGCCCATTCGTATCATCAGCTGGCGTAAAAAACCTTCATGTGTCACGCAATCCCAGGGCTCATAACCGGTCCCCTGGAAAAATTCTCTCACGCACTCCAGCACCTGATCAAACACTTCCGGTTGAATACGACAGCTCTCTATCGCCACGATATCCCGGTAGTTTTCGGGATAATGCTGCCCGATAATCAAACCCTCTTTGTCATCATACCCAAAAGAATATTCCATTTTGTTTCGATAACGCCAGGATACAGGAGAAGGAACCATTTCTATTCCCCCCGGAGATTCGGGTAAAAAGGGATGCAATTGTTCCTCTACTATTTCTTTTTTAATATCACGCTGACATGGCAAACTTATATGCTGCCAGCAACAACCACCACACGCGGTGAAGTAAGGACATGAAGGTGTCACCCTGTAAGGAGAGGGGGAAAGAATTTCTCGAACCCTGCCTGTTAAACGGGACTTTTTCCTTTTCACTATTTCCACTTCAACTTTATCGCCAGGAGCAGTATAAGGCACCAGAACCTTCTTTCCTTTCCAGAAACCCACTCCCGCCCCTTTATACTGGCATTTTTCAATATGAAGTGCTGGAATGATATTTTTTGTCGTCGTACTCATCACCTGAACATTCCACTGGCAGGTCTATGTTCATACATATCGCGGGTTATTTCGCGGGTATAATTATCAATGTGATCGGGATGTTTCAAGTAATAATGAAAAGGATCCATCTCCAATTTCGTAACTTCCCGGGCAGTGGGAAAAACAAAAAGAGAGGAAACCCTGTGTATCACAAAATTCCTGGTCAGTTCATCCCCGTCATGCGTAAAAATCCTTACTTCTACCGGAACAGGAAAAGTAATATCACGTTTAGTCAACAAAGCCCGCAGTTCCTGTTTAAGATTGGACCAAATAATAAAATGGGCATTCCCGATATAAAATTGGGGAAGATAGCCATTTTCTGCCCAGGAATGCACAAGTTGCCACCAGGGATCCCTTTCACCTGTCTGAAAGTGTTCTCGGCCAGCACTTACAAACTCTTCCTCAGAATGATGCCTGAGATAATTATAAAGGGCACGATTGTTAGCAAAGTCACGTCCACAGACATAATTATAAAAGACATTCGCCTCAAAAATGGTGCTTAAGAGGGAATCCCCGGTCACAAGATCAAATTGCTGTTGATATATTTCCTGAAGTCCTTTACGATAATTTTTAATATGAGAGGGGACAACCATCTCTACAGCCTTAGCAGCGGTATTTTCAATGAATCCTCCCAAAAGAGGCTCATAGCCTTCACGAACAGAACTCGTAAAAAGTTCGCTCTGAAAGACAGCATGGGCAAAATGCATATACAGGACATTGCTCTGATTTTTAATGTTCCCCTCATTAATAATCCCCAGGCCCGGATAATATATTTGCGAATCTACAGTGGGAAGAGCCACCAGTAAAAGGGGTTCGAAAGAAAGATTCAGTCTGTTTAAAAGATTTCTTACACGCACCACATAAGAGGAGAGAGGCCGATAGGTTAAAATATCTACCGTACTGCCATCACTTTCCATCGATCTTTTTCGTAACCGTCCTTCAGGGGTATAGGCAACGAATAACCTGCTATATTCGATTTCATCATTCTGATATCTTATAGAATCGGTTTCCGCTGTAATCACTTCATGATAACCGGGCAACAAACAGGCTATACCATCCTTCCCCTTTACAGTGATATCTACAGCTGAAGAAACCCGTTCATCAAAACGAGGAAGAAGTAAAGAAGGAGCATTCATAAACCCAAAGATGGTACCAAGGTAGCCGGTATCATCGTGGTATAACTCCTGAAGTTGATAGGTTATCTCAAAAGAGTTTTGAGCTTCCTCAGAAAAATCAAGCTGCACCCTGTCTTCTTCCCGCGAATAATCCAGGGAAGCACCATTACTCGTTATTTCCAGTTCCGACACCCTTTGAGAGAGGGCAAATGCAAGAGGAGTATCCCTTTCTTCAGAGAACTCAAAGGAAAGTGTTATCTCAAAAAGCGGCTTTTCAGGATTCAAATATATTTCCCCTTCTATTATCCTCAAGGCAAGGTTTGTGTCATCTTTCTGAAAGAAAGGATAATTCATATTCTTAAAGGGATAGGCCGGATAATTATAGTTATCCCATGTCCAGGAGTTGACTGGCTTAAAAGAGACCTCTTCTTCGAAATTTTCCAGCCAGGAATCTTCTCCGAAATCTCTTTCATATAACCGCCTGAGCATGTCTTCCAGACCCTGTGAAAGCATCTCCTCCCTGTTAAAGGAAAGCCCTTTTTGCAGGTGCTTTTTTCTCATATCTTCTGTCAATTCTTCCCGGCGGCTTATAAGAAGCTGTATATAACAGTTATACCGCTCTCTTTCCAGAAATTGCTCCAGCAAGCGGTTTATTATCCTGCTTTTTTCGTCATAATGACGGTATTCTCTTCCATGCAGTAGGTCCGCCAGTCCTTCTTTATAAATCAGGGATTGGGTCTCATCTTCAGGGTCTTCCCACCGAAAAAAGGACTCCACCCTTGCTTCATACGGTGTTTCACTGAGCCAGTCTATAAACTTATAATCAGCCAGACCCACATACGTTACAAGCAAACACATACAGAAAACAGCGGTGGAAATGATTTTTTTATTTTTCATGGCCTTTCTCGTCAATTTCACCCTGTAAAAGGGGGAATGATAATTTATCACCTTTTATTGAATTCGAGATTATTTTATCATTATAATTTGAAACATGAACTTTTCCCGTAAAAAGGAAAAAAGGAGCCAATATAAATGGTATAGTTGTTATAATATCAAAGAGATTTTATTTCTGCATATTGGAAAGAAACAGTGGTATATAGGAAGCATCCTCTCTTCAGATCTTCTCAGCCGTTGGTAAGCATCCTTAATACTCTTTTTAATTCTGAGAAAACACATCTTCATCATCCCGTTAAGATTCGAGAGGTATCTTACACCATATCAGACAGCCAAAAGGTTCACTGCTCCTGCTCAATTTCAACCAGTTTTTCACCCGCTAATTCATGATAAGGGCTTTCCGGCATTTCTGATATCCTCTGTAAATCCTGGCGGGCTTTTTCCAGGTCATCAAGTTTCAAATAAGCCAATCCCCGGTATAAAAGTACATTATCTTTAATAAAATAAAGACGGGCAGGAAGCTCTTCATATAAGATGACATCCACTTTCCGAACAAAGTCTTCAGCCTCCTCAGCTGAAAAATCTTCCCTGATGATTACAGAATGTTTCTCCTCCAGGGATTGCCAGTAACGCCAGCGCAACCGATTCTGAATGGTTTGAAATTTATCTTCCAGACGTGCGAGCTGTTGTTCTTCAAGTTTCTCCTTAAAGTCCGCAAAAAGGACTTCACCATGCTCATAAGCCTGTTCCCATGCCTGCTCCTGATACTTTGCCACAAATTTATCCCAGATTGTATCCATATACTGAACCTGCACGTCATTTTTCCATTGGTTGTACTCTTCTCTTTGAGGCTCATCAAAGTATTTTTCCAGAGGCTCAAAGGAGGCAAGTAAACCCCGCGCCTCTTCAAAAGCTCCGGCTTCCACTTTATGTGCCAGGCGTTCTTCCTGATCGTCCCACCAGGTAGCAAGCAGAAAACCTTCTAATTTGTCCCATCGATCATCGGGCATTTCTTCTCTGTAATCCTGTAGTTGTGAGAGACGGTCTGCCATGGCAGCG
>PWGE01000227.1 GCA_003554345.1 Candidatus Sumerlaeota bacterium
AGCTCTTAAAAGAACATTAGAAACAATTAAAATCATAACCCCTATTAATATCCATCCCCCAAAATTATCTAATATCCTACTACCTGACTTGATAAATACTGAAAAGTATCTCATATCTCTCACCTGCCTTTAGCTCTTGAATGATAGAAACAAGAAGAACCATAAAAAATGACGTATTCAAATATCATGGGGAGAGGGTCTGTCAAGAGCGCTCTCCCCAGTTTAATCAAGAAATACTAAGCCTGTAATTCTTATTGAAACTCTTCGTTATACTTATCCGCTAATTCAAGAGTAAGTTCATATATTTCTATAGCAGGCAATCCTTCTGCTTCCATTTCCTCAATCCATTCTTCCAGTAGTGGTGTTACAGCTTCTAACCACCTTTCCAGTTCATCATCAGAAAGTTCGATAATTTCCTGGCCCGTCTCATCTACAGCAAAATTTAACGCAGATTCGTTCATATCAAGGAAAAGCCTGGCGGCAGTTGAATCAAAAAAATCTTCATTAACCTCAGATATAATCTCCTGTAATTCTGAAGGAAGATCATTCCATACATCTAAATTCATGGTGGTAGATTGTATACACAATGCACAACCAATACAACAACTAGACACTGCCAATATAACCATTTCGTCAAGCAAGGTTAGCACTCTAAAAAAGAAATTAAAATAATAGCCTGCGAATTCTACTCAATCTATATGATGCGATACGCATCATATACAACAGAGCCGCCCAGGCGCATGGCAATTCCTATACCCATTGTACGATTTAACCATTTATATTGTGGGCCAGCCGTTTCGAAGTGCATATATACCCTGAAATAGTATTTCCGAGGATCGACAGGGTTTCCCTCTGTCAGTTCCTTTAGCACTTCAGGTGGACCATGACGAAAACCTTTTGTTTGTAAGTATATCATAGTACCATCGTGAGTTTGTAACAGATAGCGAGTATCAATAATGGCAAGACCATCACCGGTTACTATCTGCCAGTCGGCCCCGTTATTAAGAATATTCCCGGAAAGGAGCGGCCCGTCAAACCTCCCCCCGGTTATGGGGATAATCCGCCGCGCACCCAAATCACTTGTCTGGCCCAACTCGTAGATGCCAGATTCCAGTTCTACTTCAAAGTGGGACATGTACTCAAGCTCGGGATCAGGCAGGTTAAATTTATCACTTTTTTTTGAACTGTTATTATCTTTATTTTCCATACTTATCCTCCTCAGTTTTTTCATAAAATTTGCATCATCATAAATAATGATTTGTAAGTGCAGAAGTCATTCTATCTTTTTTCCTGATTTACATCATGCAACCCATACTTCTCCATCTTTGCATAAAATGCCCCTCTGCTAATACCCAAGTATTCAATAGCTTTGCTCTTATTGTTTTGAGCTTTTTCAAGAGCTTTTTCCAATAAAGTTTTTTCCGTATACTCTATGGCATGATTTAAATTCAAATCGAAAGGTTCCTGCAAATGATCATGAAATGGAAGCCTCAAAAAATCGGAAGATATTGTCTCCCCAGAACACACAATAACGGCGTGCTCAATGATATTTTTTAATTCCCTGACATTGCCTGGAAAATTATAACGCTGAAGATATTCCAATGCTTCCGTTGATAACTCCAACTTTTTGTGATACTTCTTTCCAAAATGATCCAGAAAATGATAGGCAAGTATCAATATATCGGCCGGTCTTTCCCGTAGGGGAGGGATATAGACCGGTATCACATTTACCCGGAAATATAAGTCCATCCTGAATTCTCCCTGCTGCACCATCTGCTCCAGGTTTCTATTGGTAGCAGTGATAATTCTGGTATTTATAGATATCTGTTCGTTCCCGCCAATCCTCTCAATATATCGTTCCTGTAAAAAACGCAACAACTTTACCTGGGTACTTAAAGTAAGATCCCCGATCTCATCAAGGAATAAAGTTCCCTTATTGGCTAACTCGATCTTGCCCACTTTTCCTGAAGGTTGTGCACCGGTAAACGCCCCCGGGGCATAACCAAAAAGCTCAGATTCAATTAGATTTTCAGGTATAGCAGCACAGTTAACAGTTATAAAGGGATGTCTGAAATTATCACTTGTTTCATGAATTGCCCGGGCAATTAACTCTTTTCCTACGCCCGTCTCACCTCTTAAAATAATGGAAGCATCTGAGCCAGCCACCTGTGCTGCCAAGTTTAAACAATTGAGAAACCGGGGATCTTCTCCAATAATCTCCTGAAAACTGGAATGCAGCTTATCCTTTGTCACCCCTGCAAATTTTCTTTTTTCTTTTATAGTAAGGGCAGGACTAAGGCGTGTATAAATATGATAGATAGAAGCACTCGTCCCGATTCCGGCTACAGCCATCACTTTGTTCTCTTCATTCTTTATAGGCAAAAAGCCGGCTACGATTTTATGTCTCAGGGTTTCGTTATAATGTTCTTCCGCTTCAATGATCTGGCCTTTTTCAAGAACCTGCAAAAGTTTATCATTGGGATAGTGTTCATATAAATTACGGTCCAGAACCTTTTCCCTAGAAACCCCTACTTGTCGTTCATAACCTTGATTTACATAAACAACAACCCCTTTATCATTAATAATAATTACCGGATCTGTCACCATGTCCAAAATCCGGTCCAGATGTTTTTCCACAAAAGCCCAATCTTTGCTATCATTCAACATAATCCCAATCCCTTCTGCTGCATCAAAATACAACATTCTACGGGCCCCAAAAAGTTACTTGCCCAATGTAAACTTGCTATCTATATAATATGTTGTCCATTTTCGACAATTAGTTCTGTTTCATAGTTCTTTATTATAACAAAGAGTATATACAATGTGAACAACCCTGTAGCACCTCTAGACAAAAACCTTTATTTTGTTTCATTTTTTTCCGAATAATAATTGCTTTTGAGGAAATTTTCTATACTTATGCACGTTACTTTATTATAATAGTGTTTGGCACAATAATTGCAAAAGATTTTTTAAGGTATCTTATGCGAAGCAAGAGTCCTCCTACAGAAAGACCTTCTGAAAAGAAAGCATTACGCATAGTACCTGCTCTATATATTCCTGCATAGAAGCGTAAATCTAAAAAAGGAGGTTTAAGCTATTAATGATATTTACCCTTAACAGTGAACAAGAAGCTATTCAGAAAATGACCAGGGAATTCACCGAAAAAGAAATTGTCCCATTTGCCCAAGAGTTGGACGAAAACGAAGAGTTCCCCTGGGAAATTTTGAGAAAACTGCACGAAGTTGGTCTTGCCAACCTTGCAGTGCCAGAGGAATATGGAGGACCTGGAATAGACAGTCTTTCCTATTCACTTATTATCGAACAGTTGGCTAGAGGATGTGCCGGAGTTGTGGTAACTTCCAGCGCCAACGGCAACTCGTTAGCACTTTTTCCCCTTCTTCTAGGGGGCACAAAAGAGCAAAAAGAAAGATTTCTCCCTCCCATATGTGAAGAAAATAAGTTGGTTACCTTTAGCCTGACCGAGCCCAACGCCGGTTCCGATATCGGAGGAATCACCAGCACCGCCAGAAAAGAGGGTAATGAATATGTTATCACCGGCGCTAAATGCTTTATTACCAATGCCAGCCATGCCGAGTACCACACCGTATTCGCCAATACTACTGATGAAAATGGCGCCAAAAAGCTTTCTGTTTTTATGGTGGAACCCGACACCCCGGGAATAACTATAGGAAAAAAAGAAAAAAAATGGGGATCCGCTGTTCAAACACTGCGGAGATATTCTTTGAAGATGTCAGGGTCCCTCAAGAAAACCTTATCGGTAAAGAAGGAGACGGCAAAAAACTGGTCATGATGACCCTGGATATGGCCAGACCGAGTGTAGGCGCAATCTCTTTAGGGATCGCACAGGCTGCATTTGAGGCTGCTTTGGAGTATTCCAAGGGCCGCGTTCAATTCGGCCA
>PWGE01000215.1 GCA_003554345.1 Candidatus Sumerlaeota bacterium
CGAGGAATTCCTGGTGAACCTTATAGAACTTGGCGGGATTGGCGTCAAAAAACTCCCTGCTCATAACATCAGAAGGATACTTGCTCCACAGGCCGTCTTTGGAGCGAAAATCAGGCACACCGGAGTCGGTACTCACGCCGGCACCGGTTAAAGCCAGCGACAGGCCGGCATCCTTAAACAGGTCAAGGCACATGTTTGCTGCTGAGTCGGCATCTTCAAACCGATGGACCACCATTCTATTCCCCTATTACTTTAATAACTATTTCTTTCTCGCGCTGACCATCGAATTCAATATAATAGACAGTATGGTAAGTGCCAAAATCAGGTTTGCCATCTGTAACCGGAAAGCAGATATGATGACCGCTCAGTACTGAGCGAAGATGCCCATAAGCATTCTTTTTGGGGTCAGTACGGTCATGAATATACCCTCCATCAACAGGAACAAGTTTTTCGAGAACCGATTGCCAGTCACGGGTGATACCAAAATCCGAATCATTAATAAAAACAGCCGAGGAGGTATGCAGGGGAAAAACGAGCGCTATGCCTTCACTGATGCCGCTTTTTCTTATCACGTCTTCAACATGGCATGTAATATTTACCACTTCTTCTCTTTGTTCTGTATGAAATATAAGGACTTTTCTATGGTGTCGCATACTCACCCTCCCCGTCAAATGTTAGAGTTCTACTAATTTACGAAGGCACATAATACTTTTTTCCCGCACCTTTGTTATCTTCTGTTCACCGGTAATTTCAGGATGGATAAAAGGATTGCGATAATGCTGAAGAGTAATCAGGTCTCCTGCCAGCTCCAGCACCATTTCATCGTTGATTACTTTATGAGAGCCGATATTAAAGGTTTTTTCAACAGGATATTTATTGCTACTGCGTCCCGAATCATAATCACAGCCAAAACAAATAAGCAGTATCCCCAGCGCTTTCAAACCATCAGGTTTAAATCTCTGTTTTCTTTCAAGCAATTTTTTTAATACCAGCGAGACATTTTCCAGGGATATAAGGAAATTATAGCGCTTTTGAAGGAACATAAGGTGTCTTTGAAACCAGAGATTAACATTTCTCAACCTGGGATCATATAATTTTTGAGCCATACGAAAGGTATTACGGTCTTTAAGAAAACTCTCCAGGTTTTTACGAAAGCGTTTTTTGCACTCATTTTCCACGGCAAAGGAATAGGCAAAGCCGATACTGCGGGAAACATCTATCCCGGCAAGAAGCGATTTTTGATTTCTCCAGAGAAATTCGGCAGTTCTGAACACCTCACGGGTCTGGTCCTCAAGCTGTTTAAAATCTGGTATAAGATCCAGAATCGAACGTTCGAGAGCCTGGATTTTACCATCTGAGAGTTCTGAAAAAACCTGGCTGTAGTTATCCGAAAATTCGCTTTCTCCATAGGGCTGATGACTATCCAGCACCTCAAAAGCCCGGGTTTTCAATTCCTGGGGGTAATCCGGAGTTTTCATTACATTCTTGCAGAACTCCAGGTCATTTTCCGATACCTGGGAAAGGTCAATATCCTGCAGTTTTTTCCAGATAAGGCGGATTTTTTTCATCTGCAGGATACCGTCTTTAAGAACATCCTTCAGTTTATTAAGATTTTCTTCCAGGGAGCTTTTACTGATAACCTGAATAGCACCCATTTCGCGGGCCCGGGCCCCATCTTCAAAGGTGCCGACTGCAGAAATCAGTATGACAGGAACAAAGGGATAGAGTTTGCGAACATCCTCGATAAGTTCCAGTCCTTCAGTATGAAACCGCATATCGAGGTCGGTGATAATCGCCTCGATAGGAACTGACCCCACGAAACGCACCGCTTCGTCCTTGTTTTCAGCTTCCAGCACTGAAAACTTCATAAATTCCAGGTTCCTTTTTAACGCCTGGCGAAAGGGTTCATTATCATCAACCAATAATATATTGTTTAATGCCATAGTGTAAAATTTTACCAGTTTTATGGGTAATGTCCACTTACAACCGCTTATTTAGTAAAGTCAACAAATCCTGTTATAATGTATCTCATTATTTTTTCACAGGTGAAATATGAAACCAAGTTTAACAGAAACCCCCAATTATCTCACACAAAACATCGACATTGCCACTCCCCTGGAAATCGTTCGATTATTCCGACAGGTTGATGCCCAGATATTTCAGGGTTACAAAAAATACCCGGGATTTTTAGATCCGGAATTCCAGGAGCGTTTTCAAAGAGCTGTGGAAGAGATAACCGGTTCTTTTAAGAAAAACCAGAAGGTCACCGTCGTATTCAGCGGAGCAGGCACCAGCGGTCGACTGGCTGCTTTCCTGGCAAAATCATTCAGCCGGGTAACCACCCATGCCGGAGAAAAAGCCCCCATCTTTACCTACCTCATGGCAGGGGGGAACGCAGCCCTGGTAGCCGCCCGGGAAGGAGCCGAAGACGATCCTCACCAGGCTGTTCAGGATCTCAAGGTCTTTGAAAAAGAAAGCGACAAAATCATTTACATAGGAATCACCTGCGGTTTTTCTGCCCCCTATATTGCCGGGCAGATGAACTATACCCTTAACCATTCCCTTTACTATTCCATCTTACTCGGTTTCAACCCACCGGAACGAGCCCGCGATATCAGGATAGAGAACTGGGACAGATCATTCTTTGATGTGCTGAGTACTTTCGAAAAGGGAAAGAATACAAACGTGCTCAACCCCATCATTGGTCCAGAAGGAATAACCGGTTCTACAAGACTCAAAGGGGGCACAGCAACCAAGATGGTCGGAGAACTGCTCTTTTATCTCTCTCTATTGAGAAGCAACCTTCTCAGCACACAGAATTGCCTGGATTCCTCACTTTCAGAGCAACCTGATCTTCTGAAGGAGTACCTTCATCTGCTGGACCGTTATGAGGACGTTAAGAAAATAGTCTACAATAAGTATCAGACCATTGCGCGGTTTATTAAGATAGCGGGCAAGAGCCTGAACAACGAAGGGCACATCTATTACATTGGAAGAAAAAACCTGGGAAACCTGGGCATTGTAGATGCCTCAGAATGTCCTCCCACCTTCGGGGCGGCTTTTGAAGACGTACGGGGATTTATAGAAGGAGGTTGGCCCGGTTTACTGGAACAGGACGAGGATCTAAGTCATGTCGACTGGATGTACAGAATTTCCCTTGATGACTTTAAAAAAGACGTATTCCCCAACCTTACGGAAAATGACAGTATTTTCATACTGGGGGAAAGAAATGATGAAGAATTCATCAAAGAACAGTTAAAAAAGGTGCAAGCTTCCCCTGCTCAACCCCATATTATTTATCTATCACCCACACATCCACCCGGATGGAACATACCTTCCGACTCCCTCTTACACATTTCACCCCCCTTTCCGGGTTTATTTCACGGTCATCACTTCTGGAATGAATTCGCCCTGAAACTGGCAATCAACCTTATAACAACGGGCGCTCACATTCTGAAGGGAAAAATATACGAGAACCGCATGATCGACCTCAATATCAGCAATAATAAGCTTTTTTACAGAACCATTTATATACTGCAGACATTTATGGGTATTGATTACGAAACAGCCCGACAATCAGTGCTTCGATCCATTTATCAGACAGACAGCCCTACCGAAGATATCCTGAATATGCCAGTTTCAAAACACATATATAATGCTAATGGCCAGGAAAAAGTGGTTCCCAAAGCCCTGCTTATTGCCACCGGCAAATTCACCTACAAAGAAGCAGAAAAAGAACTGAAAAAAGACCCCATTGTGCGCAATATTGTTCAGGACTTTATCAATAATAACGATTGAAGAAAACGACTGAAAATTCCGACACACTGAATTGGACCTAAAAATTATAGAGACGGGGCACCAGGACCAACCGTCCTC
>PWGE01000253.1 GCA_003554345.1 Candidatus Sumerlaeota bacterium
AGGAGTTATTCACGCTAACTCAAGAGTTAGCGCCACCTATCATGAAAATAGCACTCTTTTCTTGTAGTCTTAATCTGAAATCTTATCCTCTTCATCCTGTTCATCGATGCAAATTTTTCTGGGTTCTTATTCTTTCTGGACTTATCTCGACTTCATCCCCGTATCATCGATGTAAAACCTCTTTTCCAGGGTTTTATTTTCAGAGGAGTTTATACTTTCTCTTTGCACATATGCCGATGGTCTTACTCTATCTTTTGTAAATCACCGCTTTGAGATTATTTTACCCTGTCCCGTAGGGATACTATACCCCTATTGAATTCGAAAAACAGAAAAGCATTGGAAACATTATGTTTCGGGTTTCCTCTTTTTTCAAGATGAATTGCCAGCATCATTCCGTTCTTGCTTTTCACTGCTTTATGTGCCTCCATTTCTGCCGGAAATCTTGTGATTGAAGCATTATTATTCCCGCCAAAAGTCTTTGGTAGCAACTTAAATAATTTGCTTAACAGTTTAATTTTGAGTATAATTATATAATGAGTTAAAAATGGAAGGGGAGGGGAAAATATGAGACGCACTTTAACTCTCATTGTTTTATTAATCACTTTTTTTCTGGTTCCCGGCAAAGAAATTCTCTGGGAAAACACTTCTCTGGACGAAAACATGAAAACCGTCCAGATTCCTCTGATAAAAACATCTTCTTTAAACAGGGGGCTTCCACTTCATCATCGTGACGTCAACACCTCTGTTGAAGCAAAAATTTATAAAATGTGCAACATTTCACCTGAAGAATATTCAGATGTAAGAGTGCTTGAACATACCAACTGGTTATTTTTCATTTTCACCACCCACCACACCGAAAACAATGATTCCCGCATTGTTTTCAATCACAGTCTTTTTGCTGCCCATAAGAAAGGTGAGTCTATACACAGATCTGACGCACATGAAACCAAAAATTTCCTTGAAAAACTGGATCCTCTCTTCTTGAAAGAATTCGAGGTATGTAATCAGTATCCTGATGCTCAGGTGTACTTTCAGCTGCCCCTGCCAGAAGGGGAGACTGCTCATCTCAGTATTGAAAGAAGAAACGGAAAAGAGTTACCTTGCGCTAAAACCCTTAAACCAGGCATCAATGAAGATGTTACCCCGTTTTACAGGGAAGAATCCGTACCTCAAAGAGTTTTTATCATAAGGCGAAAAGACGGTTATAAGGGCAGATATGAACTTCCGGATGAAGTGCATGAATTCGGCATTGTGGATACCACCCTGACCGGTCAATGGAATGATGAGGACTCGGTAAAGTATCAGGTACACGCCTTGAGAAGGGAGGGAGAATTATTGCACATGGGAGACTCCTTGAATGCACGGTTAAAAGATCCGCGCTTTCTTCAAACTTCACTGGTTGGATTAGATTACCTCATAAAAGACGGAGAAAAACATTTTGCCGGTGTGGCTTACACGCCCCCTGCCGAGATGACTTTTCTCTCACATGAAATACCTTTTTCACCAGTTACAACTACTGACAGGGTGCTCCCTGAAATAGACAAAGATCAGGTTGCCATTTGTTTCCTTCTCCAAAAAGAACATCTTACTCCCCTCCCAACCCTCCGGGAGAATGTATCGCTGGTTGAAGAAATCCTTTTTGATCTAAAGCCGGATAAGAAATTGCATTACCGTTTTTTTGTTTCCGGCAAAAAAGAAGCCAGGATATTCAGTTCCTTCGCTGAGTTCTTAGAGGAAGACACTTCTTTTGATATCATACACTTACTTCCGGAACACGAGCCCCACCTGGGTTCTTCTTTAACTGAAATATATAACGAAGAGTTTCTGCCACTTATGAAAAAAACATTATTAACAGAAGAGCTGGAAAAATACGCTGAAGATAAGGATAATAATCAAATAAACCGGGAAGAACTGAGTGAAGAAGAAAAGCAAGAGAAAAAGAAAGAACTGTGGAAGGAATATCTGCAAAAGATAGATGACAGTATTACTTTTTTTATAGCGGACAAAGATGGCAATACTGGTTATGTCGATAAGCATTTCCCTCTATCTTTCGCTATGATGGACAGAGAGCAATATGCCCGTCGTATGACATGTATCTACCAGGAACATCTGGAAGAAACAACCTCTCCTCCCCGGATTCCTTCTTCTTTCCCCCAGCATGCTTTCAGAATAACAGCCACCCCGACCACCTTTCCTCTTTATCAATCCGAAACTATTTCACTGATACTTTTTCCTTCTATCAATCCCCGCTTCCGTGCAGAAGAAAATGAGGAAAAATTGCGTCAGCTCCTTTCTTATCTTAAAAAAAATCATTCCGATAAAAAAATCCACTTCCATTACATGGGAAGTGAACCCCTCTCTGAAGAATATTATCACATCCAGAATATAATAGGAACTAAAGATAAATTTATATTCCATGTGGGCTCACTTATTGCAAGTACTGATTTCTGGGAATATTTCAGGACAAGACCCTATTTTGGTAGAGACCGGAACCTTGATACCGTTTACATTTTAAACGATGAAGGTGATTTGCTTTATGCAAATACTGTCCCTGCTGATACAAGGGATTACCGGTTTCTGGATAATGCTTTCTCAGAACCATGCTCTGAAGAATCTCCACTATTAACCTCTCCGGAAAATGTTCTACGGGAAACCCGTTACCTGATATATTATATGAGGACGGATACACCGCCATATAAATATATCGGATTTAACGACAAAGGAAAAGCAACACCCATTGAAGCGCATCATTTTTGTAATAGAATCTATCAGCAGGTAGTGAGAGATGACAAGTCCAGGGGAATATACTTTCTTCAGCATTACACGCTCAACAGCGAACCAAAGACTGACATTCTCTATTATGATCTGCAAACCGGAATGATGTGTTCAATGGGAACCCATGACAGGTATATAAACGACTTAACCTCTGTACCGGGCAAAATGGTCGCATTTGACGGAATAGTCGAAAACAGCCAGATATATGTATATGACGACGACTCTAACATCCCCATAAAACTGTCAGCTCCCGGGAGCAATTGGTTTCCTGTATACAGTTCTTATAGTGACAGTATTATTGTCGCCAGTTCACGAAAAGGGAGTTTTGATTTATGGCAAATCAAGGACTATGAGGGAGACAATCCCCGGTGGGAACAGCTCACCTTCGATGGAGACACTATCGAAAATATTACCATTTCACCCAACGGTAAGAAGGTTATGTACCAACAGAAAATCGATGGTCAATATGATATTATCATCTTTAACCTGGAAACAAAGACAGCTGAAAATATCACCCAAAATCCTTCGATGAATGCAATGCCCGCCTTTTCTCTGAATGGCTCTTCTATAATATTTGTTAAAAAAGGCAGTGAGGAAGGACAACATATTCCCGTTGTTATGGATTTACAGAGCTCAGAGAAAACCATCCTGGATGATTTTGGTGAAAAACAGTACTTCTACCCGGTTATTCTGAGGTAAATAAGATGTGAGGGTCTTCTCATACAATCAGTTTCATAAAAGTTTACACCCTGAATCGTGCTACGAAAAAAGATAAAGATGCCTTATAAACACAATTTCTAACTTTAAAACTATTCCCGGCTTTTAGACTCTCTTTTCTTCATCCAATTTTATCACTTATTTTGTCTTAAAATTTTTCTGAGTTATAAACCCTCTGTTATCATCCTACCACGCGAAAGAATTAATTTTCTGTACTGAATAATATAGCAAGTAAAACTTCCCTGATCTCCATTTTCTACATTGTCATTGGCCACCCAAAACGGGCCAGTGATGGCCAGGTCAAAACGGGCCACTTTAAGGAGAGAAAAAATGCTTTATTCTTTATCCCAAAACACAGGGAGCAAAGAATATGGCAAACAGAC
>PWGE01000041.1 GCA_003554345.1 Candidatus Sumerlaeota bacterium
CCTGATCTTTTTCTTTTAATAAAGAAAACAACCTTTCCGGGTAAGGTTCAATGAAAGACAGGTCGACAGGAATTGTGGAGACATATTCATTATAATCCAACATCAGAGCAGATGAATAACCTGAACCCACTTCAATAATAGTGGATGGTTTATAATATAACATCATTCCCCACAATACAACAGCATCTATGTAGGAAAAGAATATATTTTCTTTGCCATTTAATTTGAAACGCAAATCTTTTAAAGTATCACGCAAATAAAAAGACTGAAAAGAAGCAAAGTGATCCAGTACTCTGTCAAGCAAAAACAATTGCTGTTGTTCATTAAACCGGATTCCGGGGACCTCTTTTTTCCTGACCTTAAATATCTCTTCTTCTCTTTGCAATACTTCCTCAACATCAGGTATAGGACTATTAAATTGACCTGGTGGAGCCCACAGCCGGGGATTTTCCCTCCCCCTATTTAATAAACAGCCAACTTTCTTGATTATTTTTTTTGTAAACATAACTAAGGGTTATAAAATTCCAGCTTCTTTTTAACCTTGTCCGGTCGACAGGAATGTTTAATTTTATCAATAAAAGGAAAAGAGTATAAAAAACCATACACTTTCCATAAAAGTTTTCTCAATATTTTTTTAGAAGTAGTATAGTGACCTGTATACGCAAAGCGAATCAATTTGTTAAAAAATGGATAATCAATACCTAAATAAAGAAGCCCTCTTAATTCAGTGAAATTCTCCCCATAAGGATATATAAGAGCTGTACGATCCTGAAAGTCAAAGGGCAACTCCGGATTCTTTAACCTATAGCCATTTTGTGCAGCATATTTCCCCAACCACGTTCCCCGGAAAGGAACAAAAAAATACATATTCGCTAAAAATACCTTTATTTTTTTATTTAAATCCATGGTATCACAAACACTGGCATTTGTTTCTTTTGGAATGCCAATAATATTCTGAGTAACCACCTGAAACCCGTATTTTCTCAATAACAATCCGTTTTTTTCAATGGTTTTATTTGAAACCTTTTTGTTTAATATATTTTTTCTGAGTTTTTCGTTGCCATTTTCCAGCCCAAAAATAGCTTCTCTGCAATGAGACATTTTCAGATATTCGCAAACCTCTTCATCTACGCAAGAAATAAACACATTACATTTATAAGGTAAGCCTATACGAGCTTTATATAGATGGGCAAATTCTTTCAGCCAATCTTTATTAAGTACAAATATATCATCCTGGAAGGCTATATAATCAACCTTTTCTTCAGTTTTTATCAGGTATTCAATTTCTTCAATAACCCTTTGAGGGGAACGAAATCTTACATATTTACCAGGAGCCATTTTTTTGAGTTCATGATTATAACAATAGGTACAGTTGAAAGGGCACCCTCTCCCCGCCATCACACTCTTTATCCCCATTTTTTTCAGATAAGGAAAACAGTCAAATAGCGATCTGTCAGGGAAAGGAAGGGCTTCTAATTCTTCTTCAGTTAAAAAGGGACGAATTCCATTCTTGTATATATTACCCTCCTTTTTCACCCAGAGATTTTTAATTTCATGGTAAGGCTTCTTCTTTTCCAGGGCGTCCAGCAACTCAAGAAAAGGGTATTCTCCTTCTCCACGGCAAATTATATCTATACCTGGTAGCTCTACAATTTCAGGATTAAAAGTTGGTGCAGCACCACCCACTACGACCAATAAGTCAGGATATTTATTTTTAATCTCCTTTAGTAAAGGTAAATACCTGTAATGAACTCCAAAAGTAGTTGACACAGAAATAATATCAGGGCAAAACCCTTCAATTGTTTGAAATACCCTGTTATACTGTTCTTCAGCAAAGGTCTCAGCGTTCACTTGATGCCCTTTATCCTTTAAAAGAGCTGAAAGAACAAGTGGCGCCAGGGGCTCTTCACGAATATTCACAAAGGCTTTTTCGTAAAATATAAATAATACTTTCATCGAAGTTAATGTCTAAAGAATAATGCAGGAACTCCTATCATCCTGCCTGCCAGGTATGAGGAATCTTGGCGTACATTTTATGTTGATCAGAATCCTTAATATAAAAACTCAAAGCATTAATAAAATAATCACTTGTTAAAGAAGTGTCTTCATCAATAATACCAAAGGAAAAGTAATATTGTCCTTCTGCTAATGGAATTCCGGAAAATTTAACCAGCACCTCTTTTTCTCCGGCTGACTCAATCTTTTCAGCCATATCTTCTTTTGAGTATGCCTGAAAAATAACACTATAATCATTTTTTGAAATAGATACCCCATAATATACTTTTTTCTTCTTACATCTCACCTGATATTTTACTCTTAAGTATACGTCGTCACCACTATAGAATACACTGTTTTTCTTGTGCTGGTTATTTTCAATGGTGGCACTGATTAACTCAATTTCCTTTTTTTCACTGGATCTGGCTGGATTCTTCCAAACTGGTTCTTTATCTGAGGTCTCCGTACCCAGAAGGAAATATTTTCTATATTCTTCTATAACCTCATGTCCCCCGTACTGTCTGATCTTGCCATCATCAAGCCAGATAACATTATCACATAACAGACCTACCATATCAATGTTATGTGTGACAATGATAAATGATATCCCTTTGTTTTTCAGTTCCAGTAATTTTTGAACACATTTATGTTGAAAACGAAGATCACCAACTGTAAGCACCTCATCAATTAATAAAACATCCGTTTCCAGTATAGCTGCAATTGAAAATCCCAGGCGAAGGATCATTCCTGAGGAATAATGACGAATAGGTTCATTCATAAATGATTCCAGTTCTGAAAACTCTATAATATCAGGAAGTTTTTTTTCCATAACATCCTCGGGAATGCTCAAAAGAGCTCCATTAAGAAATATATTTTCTTTCCCCGTCAGATCCGGATGAAAGCCTGCCCCTAACTCAATAAGTGCCGATAATGTGCCATCAACCGCAAAAGAACCTGAAGAAGGGTGCAAAATCCCGGCAAGTATCTTTAACAATGTGCTTTTACCTGAACCATTACGTCCAATAAGTGCCAGTGACTCACCCTTTTCTACTTCAAAAGAAATATCCTGAAGCGCTGAAAACAATTGATTATCAACGGAGCCCTTCACGGGGCTTAAGGCCCGGACAAATAAATCCTTTAAGGAATAACCTTTGCCATTTATTCTAAAGTGCTTGCTTATTTTATCTACTTTTATCATGCAGCATGGTATAAAAGAATAATTATTGCCTCATACAGGTTTTAATACCTGGGTTTGCGCGTTTTTATTCAGCTCTAATCATAAAATATTTCCTGATCATCAGGGTATCTTATCATACTTTACTTCTTACGCTATTGTGAAAAACGTCTTATTATCAAAATATCTTTCCGGGTAAAAGGGAAGCCTGCTTTTAAACCGATGACTTTCTGGCACTCTTTTGGCAATATATTTTTGCCAAATAAAAAAGGCGGGGATTTTACTCCCCGCCTTTTCCTTGGATTATCTAGTTATACGCTTGAATTAATCCAGTTCAAAGACTTCAATTTCACCAATTTCAACATCAAATGCATCTGCCACAGTATTCACGATATCCAACCTTACAAAGAAGTCTTCCTCATCTGCCTCAGGTGAGAAGATTGAGTAGTAATTCACCCAATCGCCTTCTGCTACCGGATATCCGCCCCACATGAGGTTATCAGGACCTTTGGTCCATTCGTCCATCATGTTGAGAGCCATCAACCTTACAATAGGATAAGCGGAATCACCACTTCCAACTCTGTCGTAATCCACATGAATAGGCAGTTTTACCAAGTAGTGAGTGCCACCCTGTACGTCAATCTCAGGGCCTTGTAAAACAGTATAAGCATCATCAGCACCAAAAGAAATGGACAGAATATTATC
>PWGE01000054.1 GCA_003554345.1 Candidatus Sumerlaeota bacterium
CAATTAAAGCCACCTCATTACGTCATATTGAGTTTTGCCCTCGCTATTCTGTTGGGAACGGTCTTACTGCGTACCCCCTTTACCATGGCGGATGGCTCCACCCTTTCCTGGGTTGATTCCCTGTTTATGGCAACTTCTGCAACCTGTGTGACCGGCTTATCTCTGTACAGTATAGGAGAGGAGTTTACTCTTTTCGGTCAGGTGGTTATTTTGACGCTGATTCAACTTGGCGGTCTGGGAATCATGACCTTTTCTGTACTCTTTTTAATTTTTCTGCGGGGAAAACTGTCCATGGCCTCCCGTCTTGTTTTGACACAGACTCTGATCGATACCACACAGGCTGTGAACATGAAAAAACTAACCCTGAAAATTGTTTTATATACCTTTGTTTTTGAGATGGTGGGAACCGTCTTCTTTTTTATCTTTTTAAAGCCCGGTAAACATCCTCATTTTTTTAATGCTCTTTTTCACAGTATTTCCGGTTTTTGTAATGCAGGTTTTTCCCTTTACCATGATAGCCTGGAAAGATATGCCGGGAATAATGCTGTTCTTTTCACCATGGCGATTCTTATTATTGTGGGAGGATTAGGGGTGGTGGTGGTAAAAGATCTTTTTCTTACCATAAAAATAAAATCTCTCCGCCGCTGGTGGAAGGCGATCACCATGCAAAGTAAGATTGTATTAACGGCCACAGCTTTCCTGCTCTTGCTGGGAACAGTGCTGTTTTTCTTTACAGAAAGCGGGGGAACTATGGAGGGGCAATCAGCTGGTTATCGTGCCCGAAATGCTTTTTTTCTTTCTACTACGGCACGAACGGCAGGTTTTAATACCGTCCCCACAGATGAGTTAAAGGACTACTCACAACTTCTTACCATCGGATTGATGTTTATAGGAGGGAGTCCGGGCTCTACGGCGGGGGGAATAAAAACAACCACCTTTTTTATTTTGCTTGCCATGGTATGTATGGTTATCAAAAATAGACGTGAAGTGGTCATTTTTCGTCGTAAAATAGTCCTGGAAATGGTATTAAGGGCGGCAACTATATTTATTTTTGCGTTAAGTCTTGTTTTTATTACAACCCTGGTGCTTCTCATGACGGAATCGCATCTGCATGGTGATATAACAGGCCCCAATCCTTTTCTCCCTTTTTTATTTGAAACCACCTCTGCCTTTGGAACTGTAGGGTTGTCAACGGGTATCACACCTTATCTCAGTGAAGCCGGAAAGATTGTTATTACTATTCTGATGTATACCGGAAGAATTGGTCCATTGACGCTGGCACTTCTCTTTGCAGGCTTTGAAAGACCCCTCAAGATTGGATATCCGGAAGCCCGAATAATGATCGGCTGAAGTGAGAACTTTTCCCTGCTTCAGTTTGATGAAGTGTTTTCGTCCACTTCTGACGATTGAATGATCTGACCCCCTTTTTCCTGAAATTCAGCCACCTTCCTGTTGAAATCTTCCGGGTTGATGGAGCGTATGCCGTCCATGATAAGAGTAGCCTGAAAACCTTCTTTTATAGCATCCATTGCTGTGAAATACACGCAAAAATCTCCGGCAAGTCCGAGGATATATACTTCTTGTACTTTTTTTCCCTTCAGATAAGAAGTAAGCCCGGTGGACTTCTGATAGCCATTATCGTAAAAGCCGCTGTAACTGTCTATTTCCGGATCTATGCCCTTGCGAAAGATGACTTCGGCTTTATGACTGTCAAGTTGGGGTGTGTATTCAGCGCCTTGCGTTTTTTGAACACAATGGTCGGGCCACAGTATCTGGTCAATGCCGTTCAAATTGATGGTGTCAAAAGGGTTTTTTCCGGTATGATTGGAGGCAAAGCTTTTATGAGAAGGGGGATGCCAGTCCTGCAGGGCGACTACCAGGGGAAATTGATCCATCATCCTGTTGGCCACCGGTATGACCTCATCACCCTGTGGTACAGCAAGGGCACCACCGGGAAGAAAGTCTTTTTGTATATCGACCAGTAGAAGAGTTTTCATCATTTATTCTCCTTTCCTGTAGGTTTTGATAATGCCTTGCATAACATTTAAAAGACGTTGACTGTAACGAATGGAGTATTCTTCAGTTTTTTCAGGGGTTTTATATTTTTCAGGTAAAACCTTAAAACGTTGAGCGGCATACCTGGCGATCTCCATTGTGCCGGGTAAAGGAACTTTAATTTCTCCTTCTTCCATGACCTTATGCATTAGATCTTCATCAGAGTTGACAGCAGGTAGAGAGAAGGAAGGAGAAAAAAGTTTTTCTAAGTGTTTACCTGTATCTTCATCATTGAGAAGAATTCCGTCAAAGGCAATCCTGCCTTCTTTATCATAATAGCGTCGAACCTTTTTTACTCCCGGGGGATTGGTTTTAGAGTTGTTGTCGGAAAACTTCATGCGCGGTTCGTTGTTAACTGCGGAAAGTTTATAGACTCCATCGAGGGCAGCGTCTGGATAGCCGGTTACAAGGTTTGTTCCTACACCATAGAGATCGATGGGTGCTTCTTTTTCTGTTAAATCGCGGATTATTTCCTCGTCCAGTTGATTGGAAACAGCAATTTTTACATAGGCCAGTCCCTTTTTATCCAGTATTTCGCGGCATTTACGAGAAAGAATCAAAGGGTCTCCACTGTCAATGCGTATGCCTTTCAGGCGATGCCCTTTCTTTTCCATTTCCCGTGCTACCTGGATAGCATGGGGAAGACCACTTGTGAGCGTGTCGTAGGTGTCTACCAGTAAAATACAATTATCAGGATTAAATCGGGCAAATTGCCGGAATGCAGATAATTCGTCTTTGGCTTGCTGGATAAAAGAATGAGCCATTGTTCCTACTGCTTTCAGGTTAAAAAGACGGGCGGCTGCTACGTTTGAGGTGCTGTCAAAACCCCCTATTATGGATGCTCTGCTGGCAAAAAGACCGGCCAGTGATGGTGCCCGACGGAGTCCAAATTCACTGAGAAGAGGCTTATTACCTGCTGCTTGACGGATGCGACGGGCTTTGGTTGCTACCAGTGTTTGATAATTTACAGTGTTAAGCAAGAGAGTTTCAATCAGCTGGGCTTCAATAATATTGCCTTCTACCCGGATAATGGGCTCCTCAGGAAATACAATTTCTCCTTCCTTCATGGCATGGATAGTACCCCGAAAGCGAAAATCCTTAAGATAGTCCAGAAAAGAAGATGAAAAACCCTGTTTTTCCAGGTATTTCAGTTCATCCGCCGGGTAAGTAAAATCCCCGACCATCTTTAAAAAAGGCTCCAGCCCGGCAAAAACGGCATAAGAACCCTTAAAAGGGGAACCTCTGAAGAAAAAGTCAAAGCAAACACGGTGGTTTTGCTGCCCGCTGCGGAAGTAGGATTCCGCCATGACCAGTTCGTAGAAATCCGTATATAAACCATGAAGAGGAAGAAAAGAACAAGAAAAATGCTCTTTCATTATATTATATATTTAATGTTTTATGCTTTAAATTTCAAGTTTGAATGATAGAAACCAGAATTAACTTCTTTATCGTCTTTATGATAAGAGTTCCTCCCGCCAACTCAGAAGTTAGAGCCACCAATAATGAAAATAGAGATTAACCCAAATTTTAATAGGGGGGTTTCTAATTTATGTTTTCTCAAGGTTTTTTTTAGAGCAACCAGAGTCGAAACCGCCAGAGTGAACTAACAGAATAAGATGCCGATTCCGCCAGAGTGAACTGTAAGTCGGAGATCGGCGCTCCCAGGGTAGCAGCAAGCCAATAGTGAGGTCCAAGTTTTTTAGCAATGTGTATTATACTTTGAAGAGTTTATTATCAGTGGTAGGGGCAAACCTATGTGTTTGCCCTGTATTAATCTCCCCGATCATTTCAGCCGTAGGGGCAGACCTGCGTGTCTG
>PWGE01000138.1 GCA_003554345.1 Candidatus Sumerlaeota bacterium
ATGGTTCTGTTTCTGCAAGTTACTGGGATATTGAAACCAGCGGAGAATCACACAGTGCTGGTGGTGAGGGTATGACAACAGCGGAAATGACCTATCCCTATGATGATACTGCTTATGAAGGATGGGATTTCAATCAGATATGGGAAAAAGATGATAATTACAGCAAAAATGATGGGTACCCTTATTTACAGAAATTATATCCTGAAATGCTTACGTTATCTTTACCCGACGAAGTGCAGATGGAACTTATGCCCATACCTGCAGGCAGTTTTATGAAGGGAAGTTATTCTGATGAGCAGGATAGCGGAAGATGGGAAGTTCCGCGTCATGAGGTGAATATTGGTTATGATTTTTACCTCGGAAAGTTTACGGTAACCAAAGTACAGTGGGAAGCAGTCATGGGAACAACGCCCTGGCAGGGTGAAGACAATGTGCTGGATCATCCGGATTCGCCGGCAATATTTGTAAGCTGGGACGATATACAGGAAGAAGGGGGCTTTCTTGACACCCTCAATGAACATCTTATACATACCAGCCAGCATTATGAGGTGCGTTTACCCAGTGAATCCGAATGGGAATACAGTGCCCGGGCAGGGACAAACACGCGGTTTTACTGGGGCAACGACCCGGATTATACAGAAATTGATAATTATGCGTGGTACAGGGAAAACACTAATGAAGTTGGTAATGAATATGCCCATGTGGTTGGACAGAAACTTCCTAATGGGTGGGGACTTTTTGACATGGCAGGTAATGTATGGGAGTGGTGTGAAGACGATTTTCATAGTTATAATGATGCACCTGATGATGGCTCGGCATGGATACAGAGTCCCCGACATGAAAGTCGCATGTTTCGGGGTGGAGGGTATGGAGTAAGGCCAGCCTGGTGCAGGTCGGCTCAGCGCAGCAGCGGCGATCCTGATTTTCGTTACCGTGCTGTTGGTTTACGCCTGGTTGTTGTCCCCAGGGATCCGGTTGTGGCAGATTTTTCCCTGGATCCTGCGGTAGGAAAACTCCCCTTGCGCGTTTCTTTTTCTGATTTGTCAGTTGGTCTTATAGACGAATGGCATTGGGATTTTGGCGATGGAAATACCAGCACCCTTCAACATCCCGTTCATACTTATTTAGAGGCAGGGACTTATTCAGTATCTTTGACCGCAACGGGTCCCGATGGCAATGCCACCCATTATATTGAAGATGCTGTAAGAGTAGAAGCTGTGGGCTCAAAGCTATGGGAAGAACCTTGCGGTATGATACTTATTGAAGAAGGAACAGACCCTGTACCCGAAGAGGCGTTGAGAGACCATTTCAGATGTCTTGTTGTTTATGAAAACGCTCTTATGATTGTGAACCTTTCGGTGCCCGAGGTCAGGTTTTATTGTATTGAGGATGGAAGTGAAAGGTTTGACCTGTCTCTATCATTGAACGGAATCCAGGAGGAAAGGTTTGGACTTATACATGTGGCATTTGCAGAAGACGGCGCGTTATATGGTACAAACATGGTAGTCGATGATCCGGAATTGATTCCTGAGTCAGGCGTAATTCACGGGAATTTAAAAGTCTATCGCTGGGCAGATATTTTTTCTGAGCCGGAGCTGATTTATGAGTTTGATGGAACGCCGGAAAGAATGCGTCTGGGAGATGCCCTGGCAGTTCGCGGGACCGGCGATGATACGAAGATACTTATTGGCGGTCGAACAGCCGATTCCCATCCTTTATTAATTGAAAAAAGCGGTACAGACTGGACAGGTACCATCCTTCCCAATCCTGTTCGTACCACCCAGCTATATTTAAATGAAGATGGTACTTTCTGGGGAAGTATTTATCTCTGGGAAAAAACTCCTGTACAGAAATATAATCCTGATGGTTCTCCAATACCTGGTAAAGTTATTGATGTCTCCAGCGAGTATGATCCTCCTTCAGCAGCAGCATTTACCATTGATGAAGAAAGATCGATTATTTACACGATAGGTCTGCGTATGACAGTTCGGGAGGATGATTATAAAAATAACCGAATAGTAGGGTGGGATTTTAATGGCAACAAGATTGCTGACTCAGAACCTTTTGATTTTGAACCTGTTATAGATAAAGGAGACATTAATGGAACAGGGATGCTTGCCTTAGATGAAAATGGATATGTGTATGCACTGCTCGAAAGACACGGTGTGGCACGTTTTCAGATAACACTTGAAGTTGATACTGCTGTACAGTCAAATTTTTATGCTTCACCGAGAAGTGGGGAGAAACCATTAACCGTTGCCTTTAGCGATACCTCAATAGGTGCCATTGATACGTGGGAATGGGACTTTGGCGATGGAAATACCAGCACCCTTCAGAATCCACAGCATACCTACTCAGAAATTGGTTCCTATACGGTTTCATTAACTGTCAGTGCCCCGGAAGAGAGCGATACTCTTACAAGAGTAAATTACATCACGGTTACCGAGTTCCTGGAGGAAAAAGTGTATGCAGACTTTGTGGCTGTGCCCCTTTCCGGAGAGGCTCCACTTGAAGTGCATTTTACCGATTTATCTGAAGGAAATATAACCGATAGGCTGTGGCAGTTTGGTGATGGTAATACCAGTTCGCAATCTGATCCTGTTCATACCTATTCTCAGGGTGGTGAATATACGGTCGCCCTTACTGTTTATGGTGCTACAGATTCTGATAAAGTAACAAAGCAAAACTATATCAGGGTAGATACCCCTCCAGCTACGCCGGAAGAACTAAAAGCCTTTAGCGGTGCAGACAATGTTCGATTGGACTGGAAGGGAAACACCGAATCTGATCTGGCAGGATATAATGTATATCGGGATGAATCTGAAGATGGTGATTTTACCGAAAAGCTCAATACAGAACCCATCCAAAATGCAGAGTACGTGGATAAGGATCTTGAGGTAGGGGAGATCTGGTACTACAGGGTCAGTGCTGTTAACACATACGGTTTAGAAAGTCCAAAAACAGAGCCAGTGTTTGCTCACGTTGGAAACATAGAGATGCGGCTTGCTGATTATCGTGGTTCCGCCGGGTCCGAGGTTTCTCTCCATGTCAATTCTCTTAATCCTCAGGGAGTGGCAGAATTTGAACTGGAGGTTACTTATGAACCTGCGCTGCTAACACCGATGCGCGTTGAGAGAACTGTTCCCACACAGGATTTTGACATAGTTGATAATATTCCTGAAGCAGATGGGGAAATAATTATTAGTGCCACAGCAGAAGAAGGAACGGTCGTTGTTGGAGAAGGCACTCTGGTGAATATAGTTTTTGAGGTTGATGAAAATGCAGAAGCCGATGATATGTGCATCCATACCTTTACCAGCGTAACAATGTATGACTCCTACTCGAATTCTCTGCCAGTTGACTTTTCTGATACAGGGACCTTTACAGTTTCTGAAACTTTTATTCTCGGTGATGTAAATGGAGATGGAACAGTAGATTCACAGGATGCTCTCCTCACTCAGAATTATATTACAGGAAGCGGAGAATTGAATGCACGTTCTGACCACAAAGAAAATGACAACATTGATAAGGGGTCGTCTACACTGAGAGAGGATAGCCGGTCTCTGGCGTTTCAGGCGGCTGATGTGAATAGAGATGGTGTGCTTGATACGGCTGACGTTACCCTTATTATGAGACTGGCTGAAGGACTGTCTATTTATCCGGACCAGTCACAAAAACAAACTTCTCAACTTATCCGTCAGTCAAGAAATGTACATCCAGCTCACTATGTATTGTCTGCCGGGGAAGTGACAAAGAGAATCGGTGAGGAATTTGTTGTGCCCATTACATTAAACAATACTGAAGGAATTGGTGGAATAGAGTTTATCCTTAACTATAATCGATTATTGCTTGAGCTTGTGGAAGTAACAAACGAGGGCACGAAGATGGAAGATTGTATGCTCTCTGCAAATGACAAGAAGGGAAGCCTGCATGTGTCGCTTTCTGATAAAATAGCCCTGCCGGAAGGGGAAGGTGTGATCTTATACCTGAAATTTATAGCAAAAGATAAGGCTATTACGCAGTCTGCGCTGACATTTTCCAGGTATAGACTCACCGGGGAGTATGGTGAAAATGCTGCATGGCAAAATATTGTGTCGGTTGAAAATGGTTCGGTGACCATTCTTGAGCCTACTTTCAGCAGCTCATGGCACCTGTTTAAATAATATATCCAGGGGCAGTAAGAGAAGTTTTTCTTGCTGTCCCTACTTTTTTCTTTACTTCTGACTCTATGGATAGGCATTTTTTGCGTCCTCAGACCGATGAATGAGTGGCGCCAGCTTCTGAGTGGGCGTGAATAACTCCTCTGAAAATAAAACTATCCTCAGGAGTCAGAATTCAGGAGACACAAGTCAGAATGGGAAAGAACAACAAAAACAAGCTCTCTCCCTGGTATAAATAACTCCTCTGAAAATAGAACCTTTTTGAGACGCAAAATATTGCGTCTCTACCTCGAGATAATTTAATGTGTCTTTTGCAATAATGGCGATGGTTATAATAGCGGGCTTCCCTGGGAGCGCCGATCCCCGACTTACAGTCCGCCTCTGGCGGAATCGGCATCTTATTCTTATTTTCATTATTGGTGGCATCAGCCTTTGCGCCGGTATGAGGAATCTCCCATTTAATCAAGCAGTTTTGCCTGTATCCTCTCTGATAATCTCTGCGACTCTGGTTCTGGCTCCTTGAAGATAGATGGAAACACACTATAATTGGCTTTAAAATATATATGAGAAAAATGCGTTAATGACAACTTTTAAATGGTCCAAAAGTTATTCTGTTGATATTCCGGAAATCGACGAACAGCACAAACAGATCATCGATTTTCTCAATCAGCTCGACAGAGCTAAAAAAGACCGGACAGAAAAGGAGACGATTGAAAATATTGCAAATTCCCTGATCGAATATGCAAGAAATCATTTAGAATGCGAAGAACGTTATATGAAGGAGTATGCCTATCCGGATTCCGAGGAACATTTGAAGGAGCATAAAGAGTTTCGCAGGAAGATTAAAGCAATCAATCGGGAGGTTCAGTCCAACGGACATAATCCGGGGGGTATTCTAAAAGCCAGCATCATGCTTCAGCAGTGGCTTATGTGGCATATACAGGAGACAGACCGGCCCCTTGGAGAGTATTTAAAACAGCAGGGGGTATGACGCTTCTCCTGTCAGTATGCCGTTACAAGCGACTTATTATGCTGAACGTAACATCGAGAGGATAGGGAGTCCCGGTTGCACAAAACGCCAGAAGTCAGTACCGGCAAAAGATATAGCAAGGATACACAGGATAAAGTAGAATCCGGAAAAGTAAGAGAGAAACAGACTCCGGAAAAAGAGAAAATTGGCATCGATGTACATGATATTCAGGATATCAGAAAAAAGATAATCTCATCAGACCTGGAAAAGAGATGTACATGATGAAACAGAATGCCAGAATAAGATAAGAGAGAAGCAGACTCCGGAAAAGAGCACATTATCTTTTTTTCGTGTTCTTTCGTGCTTTTCGTGGTTTATTCTCCTCGGAAAATAAACCTTTCTGAGACGCAAAATATTGTGTCTCTACTCTTTTGACTCCTTCTCTTTTTTATCCCGGTATATACTTCTTTGAGAAAATTATGACCGACGCCAGAGTGAGAAAACTGATTGTCTTTTGTAAAACAGGGAACATATTTTATGTGACTCAAAAATATCCCTGATAATGAGCAAAGACATCACATGACGGTTTGATTTTAAAGGAGAGTTCCTTATAATAGCTATATAGCTATATTGCTATGGAGGCTGCTATGTTCAATGAGTATGTTTCTATTTTTAAAGCACTGGGTAATGAAAATCGTTTGCGTATCTTTCATCTTTTGTGCCATCGACCCCTCTGTGTCTGTGAATTAACCGCTATTTTGAATGTTTCGCAGGCTACGGTTTCGCGGCACCTTATGCAACTCAAAAATGCGGGTTTGATTGAAGATGAAAAGAATATTCCCTGGACACAATACAAGGTGGCGGTAGGTTCATCAGGCCCTCTGCCTGAAAAACTGGTCAGAGAAATAACCAGCATAACTGATCTGGATAGAACATTAAAATCGGATTTCAAGGCATCTCAAACCGTGGATCGGCGTAGCTTATATAAAAAGGGAACCACTGATGAAAATTAAGGACATATACACTATTTATATTCTGGCGGGTCTCTTTCTGTTTTTTCATCTGTTTCCGTTTGGAATTATACCTTTTCCAGGCCCTCTTTATGAAGCACTGGCATTGTTGCAGTATTATGTGCGGGAACATGTTCTTTTCTGTTTGATACCCGCCTTTTTTATAGCGGGAGCAATATCTGTATTTATCAAACAAGAAGCAGTCCTGAAGTATTTTGGAGCACAGGCCAATAAATGCCTGGCTTATGGTGTCGCTTCCATTTCAGGGACAATTTTAGCGGTTTGTTCATGTACTGTTTTGCCGGTGTTTGGTGGTATTTACAAGCGGGGGGCTGGACTGGGACCGGCTATGGCATTTCTTTATTCCGGTCCTGCTATCAATATTATGGCGATTATCTTAACAGCTCGTGTTCTTGGCTGGGAAATAGGTCTTGCGCGTGCAGTAGGGGCGATCATATTCAGTATTATCATTGGCTTGCTGATGCATCTTATTTTTCTCAAAGAAGAAAAAGCCAAACATGCTGATGCCCCCCTTATTATGGATGATACTGAAGCTGAAAAGCCAATGGGGCAAACCCTCTTGTTTTTCTTCTTTCTTATCGCTTTTTTAATTTTTGCGGGATGGGGTGAACCTGTAGAAGGGGGACATCCTTTCACCTTCTTTATCTATGACTATAAGTGGTTGTTAGCGGCAATAGCGCTTGCAGGCATTGTTCTATCTGCGCGCTTGTGGTTTGTGAAGGAAGAGAGAAGGGACTGGTTTCAGGCAAAGTGGAATTTTACCAAACAAATAACCCCTTATCTCTTTATGGGCATATTCATTGCGGGGCTTTTATTGGGGCGTCCTGGAGAAGATGGTTTGATTCCGTCCGTTTTTATCGAACAGCTGGTAGGTGGTAATTCACTGTCTGCTAGCTTTTTTGCTTCTATAGCGGCTGCTTTTATGTATTTTGCCACTTTAACCGAAATCCCGATACTGGAAGGATTGTTAGGTGCCGGAATGGGGCATGGACCGGCACTTTCCCTTCTTCTGGCAGGACCTGCCCTGAGTTTACCTAATATGCTTGTGTTGAAATCAATTCTGGGATGGAAACGTACAGGTGTATTTATTGTGCTGGTCGTTATTATGGCGACTTTTAGTGGATTTATTTTTGGTAGAATAGGAGGTGTGTTATGAAAATATCCATTTTAGGTTCGGGATGTCCGAAATGTACTAAGTTAGAGGAAAACGTAAGACAGGCTCTCGATGAGATGGGGCAAGAAGCCAGGGTGGAAAAAATCACCGATATGCAGAAGATCATGAACTATGGTGTGATGATGACGCCTGCGCTTGCTATTGATGAAAAAGTGGTGTCCTCCGGAAAAGTGCTATCTGCCGAAGAAGTAAAAAAGTTGCTCTCTTCTTAATCTCTTTTAACCTGTTTCAGGAACAGGTTGCGAAAAGAGGAGGGAGTATGCTGAAAGAACTCTTTTTGTACCACAAAAGCATGGGATTATACTTGCGAAGATTTGTGAGATATCCATCCGTCATAGAAGGGGAGACGTATGCACTTTTATTTAAAAAAAAATAATATTGGATGATAGATAAGATATTTTACTGAGCAAAGGGAAGTTTGTCATGGACAGACAAACAAAAAGAATAAAGAAAAAATATAACAGAGTTTCCAGGATATATGATGTATTACAAAAACCTATGGATAAGATGGTATTTAAAAATGTACGTCATGAAATAATGGATGCTTTAACGGGCAGGGTACTGGAAGTAGGGGTGGGAACAGGAAAAAACATTAAACACTACCCGGATAATCTGGATATAACAGCCATTGATATAAGTGAGAAAATGTTAGTGAAAGCCAGGAAAAAAGCCGTGAAATGGAACAAAAAAGTCAGGTTAGAATTAATGGATGCCCAGAAGATGTCGTTTGATGACGGGAGTTTTGATTGTGTTTTTGCAACTTGTGTCCTTTGCTCAATTCCTGATCCAGTAAAAGGATTGGAAGAAATAAAAAGAGTTTGCAAACAAGGCGGTAAAATCATTTTAATAGAACATGTAAGAAGTGAGCAAAAAATTATTGGTTTACTCATGGATCTTTTTAATCCTATGGTGGCTGCATTTTGTGGAACTAATATCAATAGAAAAACTTTAGATAATATAAAAGAGGTTGGATTTTATAATGTTAAAGTTGAAGAAATATGGAAAGATATAGTAAAAAAGATAACCATATATAAATGATACTTTGAAGTGAGTAGTATATAAAAGAGGGAGCCTTTTAATTTACATGAGTGTTTTAATGCCTTATATTACATTGCTCCTTATTTCAAGCCTGTGTTCCTGAAATTTTTACTGAGGATGAATCTTATGACAAAGAAAAAAGTCCTGTTTATCTGCACACAGAATGCGGCGAGGTCTCAAATGGCGGAAGCAATCCTGCGCCATGAAAAAGGAAATCTTTACGAAGTATTCAGTGCAGGTATTAAGCCGACAAAGGTCTATCCATATACATTACAGGTACTAGAAGAAATAGGAATCAATACCCGGGAGCTTCGTTCCAAACATCTTGATGAATTAGAAGGCGTCACATTTGACCTGGTGGTAACCGTTTGTGACCGGGCGCAGGAAAGTTGCCCGGTGGTACTTGCCGATAATACTATTCATAAGTCCTTTCCTGATCCTGCTCATGAGGGAAAAACTACAGAGGAAAAACTGGAAAGTTTTCGCAGAGTGCGAAATGAAATGTATACATGGATTAAGGAACATCTTTAACCATTCTCTGTAATCAGTGGGGAAAATGTCTTACCAGGGGATGTATTGTTGAATGTCGATTCCCAGGAATGTCAGGATTGCGTAAATTACCGCGAGCAGGATGATGATGTATACCAGGGAAAAAAGTTTTCGGAGCACCCCCCTTCCCGAGCCAACTGATTTTTGCAGTTCTTCATTTTGATCCAATCCTTTTCGGATACGCTCATACTCTGTGAAACACTTTTCACTGCAAAAAACCCCTCCAGGTTTGGTAAGCTTGCATTCCCTGCACAGAGGGTCGCTGCATATTTTACATTTGGCTCTTGCCGGTTGGGCCGGGTGATTGATGCAATATGCCATAACAATGGGCTCCTTTTTTTTACTCTGACCCTTTTACTTATTATAGTACACATTCTGCTCATCGAAAACTTTTTCTCCATCAACCTTCCATTCTCCAGTGTCCCATTTCCTGTAAAAACAGCTTTTAAAACCGGTATGACAGGCTCCTCCTTTTTGTTCAACTTTAAAAAGCAGGGCATCACCGTCACAATCCAACCTGACTTCTTTAATCTTTTGCCTGTGACCGGAAGATTCGCCCTTTAACCAGAGTTTTTGCCTGGAACGACTCCAGTAGCAACAGAAACCCTCCTGTAAACTTCTTTCAATGGAGTCCTGGTTCATATAGGCTACCATCAGAACTTCTCCGGTATATACATCCTGAATGATGGCAGGAACAAGTCCGCTGGAGTCAAATTTAATCTGACTGATAAATTTTTCTGCCATTTTTCACTCCTTTTCTGTTTATTTTATTTGTTTCAAATTCGGACCGGGAGAGGTGTTTATTCTTACTCGAGTAAACTGTCTATATCCTTCTTTTCTTCCTTTTCCCATTGCTCTTCCAGTGTAAGGTCCTGTCCTTCTGTATGAATATCCGCATTCCAGTGCATAATTCCGTAGGTAACACCCGTTAATGCGCTTAGAATGGAAAGTATTATGGCAACTGTTACTGCCGTATCTTCTATTCCCAGCATATAACCTGTCCTTTTGTAAAATATTGAAAAAGTTTGCAAATTACTCCATAAAATTTAAAATTATATGAGATTATAACGTATCCTGACGAATTTTGAAAAGGATTGCCTATGAAGTCTCCTGGAATTACATTAATTATTACCCTGGTGTGTTTCCTCTTTGTTTTGGGTTCAGCAGAAAGTAAAAACGGTTCAGGCTATGAAGAGCTTACCACTCACCTGGAAGAATTGCTTTATCCGTCGGAATTGGATAATGCCAGATGGGGAGCAGCTCTTTTTGATCTGCATACTGAAGAGCTTGTGTTTGCTGAAAATTATAATAAAAGTATTATCCCTGCTTCCAATCAAAAATTGCTTACAACCGCCGTTGCCCTGGAAGTTTTAGGTTCGGATTACCGGTTTCAGACCCAATTCTATCTCGATGCCAGGGAAATAGCCCGGGATACAGTGAGGGGTGACCTGTATATTCAGGGGAAAGGGGATCCTTCTTTCACCGGCCGTTTTCATGATGATAAAAACTCTATGGATCTTATGGAAGATTTAATTGAAGAGGTATTTGTTGCCAATAGAATCAAGGCGTTGGATGGAGAGATAGTGGTTGATGCCGGTTATTTTTGTGAAAGATCGGTTGAAGGCACCTGGGAAAATGAAGATCTTTCCTACTGGAATGCGGTGGCGGCAGATTCGTTAAATTTTAATGAAAATATCGTTACTTATGAAATTTCCGTTTCTTCAAATGAAGAAGTAGAGTTGAGCTGGGAGCCGGATTTTGAATATCTTACTTTTGAAAAACAGATAACCACAAATGAAGACCAGTCCACCAGAATTTCCTATGAACGGGATGATGCTAATGTTGTACATATTGAGGGGAATATTCAACCTGGTGATAGCATTTCGAGACGGGTAAATGTTGCAGAACCGGCTGATTATTTCTTAGCTGCCTTTCGCACTGCTGCTGAAAATAAGAATATTGATATGGGGAATGCTTCTTTTCGTATTCAAGATGATATTGATATGGATTATGATGACATGACGTTATTATATTCGCATCTTTCTACGCCTTTCGAAGAAATAATCGATCTCATCAATAAATCGAGTCATAATTTCTATGCGGATACACTGTTAAGAACATTAGGTCGGGTTGAAAAAGAGAATGGTTCTTTTTCCGGTGGAGGAGAGGTTATTGCGGAGACTTTTGCAGATTGGGGTATAGAGACATATGGCATGTATGTGCAGGATGGGTCTGGTCTTGCCCGAAGAAATCTGGTTACCCCTCGTCTTTTGATAGAGTTGTTTCACGTCATGCAGGATAAAGATTCCTTTGACATGTGGCTTGATTCTCTGCCGCATGGTGGAAGAGACGGTACCCTGCGAAACCGTTTCAGAAATCGTGATATAGAAGGGGATGTTTTTGCCAAAACAGGTTTTATTAATAAAGTCCGGGCACTTTCAGGATACATTGTAGAGGACGATAATCCTCGTTTTGCCTTTGTGCTTATCTGTAATGATTATTTAACTTCCACCGGTTTTATTAATGATTTGCAGGAAAAATTTTGCGAAGAAGTATGGCAATGGCACTCTTCTTATGAACAGGACAAATGAACAGGAGAAAACCAGCTCTTTTACGCAGAGGTCATAACGTCCAGGTGATTTCCCCGGCCAGTACTCCTCATCAATATGAGGTATGCGAACAGGGAGTCCGGTATCTTTCTGAAAAGGGCTTCAATGTTCAAAAAGGGAAATATATCTATGAAAAAAAGGATTATTTAGCGGGGGAAGATGATAGACGTGCGGAAGACTTGAAGAAGGCCCTTTTTGGCAGTGGTCGGGCTGTTTTTGCGACACGTGGAGGCTATGGTTGTGCACGGCTTGTTCCCTTTTTGAAAGCATTGTCTGTGGTTCCTCCTATCCAGATTTTGATGGGTTACAGTGACCTGACCACCTTGCTTTTATATGCGTATACATGCTGGAACTGGGTAACCTACTATGGCCCGATGGTGGGCGTGGAGATGGGGAAAGAGGACTTTGAGTCTTCTTTTACTGCCCAGTGTTTTTCTTTTCTCCTCGAACATAACCCTGAATATTATACAGTACCGGATCTTCCCTATCTGGAGATGGAATGCCTGGTGCCAGGCAAGGCTGAAGGGGAATTGGTCGGCGGCTGTTTGAGTGTGTTGTCTCCTGTTCTCGGCACTTCTTTTTGCCCTGATTTTAGGGGTAAAATACTTTTTTTTGAAGAGGTGGGAGAGCCCCTCTATAAAATTGACCGTATGCTTATGCATCTGGCAAATGCCGGCGTGTTTGAACAGGTTGAGGGGGTTATTATCGGAGAAATGATTGAATGTGAACGTTCTTCTGCTAAACTGAGACTTAAAGACCTCTTTTATCAGTTACTGGCTCCTTACGGTAAGCCTGTTATAATCAATGCCCCTTTTGGGCATGGCAGAGAAAAATGCATTTTTCCTCTTGGTGTAAAGGCTTATCTCGATGCTGATAATACGGAAATATGTTTTTTAGAAAAGTTATGGAAGGAGGATTAAATGATAAACAAGGTTTGGTTCTGGCTTGCTATTATCGGTTTTGTAACGGCAGTATCAGTTGATGTTTATGAAATCTTTGCAATCCCCAAACAAATATCCAGTCAATTGATCGAGGATCCGCAACAGGAAATTGTTGAAGAGGATATGACGAATCCCCTTGTGGTGCGTACCCGTAGAAAAGGTGCTATAACAACGGAGGATTGCCAGTTTTCTGCTGGTGATGATCTGTATACCATACAGGAAGAAATTAAAGACAGGGCCCCTTTTCTTCAGGTAAGCATTGAAGAGTATGAAGCTCCCGACTTGAAAGATGACGGTTACTTTGAAGGTATTCGGAATAGTATTATCACCCAGTACAAGGGGGAAGAAGAGGGGAACTATTTCCTTCTTCTTGATATCCATCCCGATTATAAAGCCGAATATGGTCGTGCCAGGGAAATCAACTTCCAGAAACCCATAGAAGGACTGGGAATAGCAGAGCGTAACGCTGTATTTAATGAAGAGTTTACACCCTTTGGGTCTCTGCAATATGTGGTGGATGAAATTATGAACTATTCCGGTGAAGCAGTGGAACTGGCTATTGGCCTTATTGGTATAATGGCGTTGTGGTTGGGATTGATGAAGATAGCCGAAGAGGCGGGCATGATACAGATATTAGCCCGTCTTATAAAGCCTTTGACGAGAATTTTATTTCCAGATATACCACCTGAACATCCGGCTGTGGGAGCCATGCTCATGAATATTTCTGCTAATATGCTCGGCCTGGGAAATGCTGCCACTCCTCTGGGGTTAAAGGCTATGGAAGAGCTTCAGAAAATAAATAAGGATAAAAAAACTGCTTCTAATGCCATGGTGATGTTTCTGGTTTTAAACACTTCGGGGTTGGCTCTTATTCCCACTACCGTCCTTGGTATTCGCATTGCTGCAGGGGCTGCAGATCCTTTTGGTATTATTGGACCGGTTATTCTTGCCACAGGAACTGCTACCATTGTTGGCGTCATTGCTGCGAAGGTGCTTCAGCGTTTTTCACCCGATCCTTCCGCCGGTGACAACCAAACTAAAAAGGAGGAAAAATAGACAATGCATATTTTTACTCAAATAATTGAATATATATCAAATCTCGCCATTCCTGTAGCGATTATCATCATACTCTTGTTTGGCTACAAGAAAAAACTGAAATTATATGAGGTCTTCACGGAGGGTGCGAAGGAAGGGTTCAACATTGCGGTACGTATTATTCCGTACCTGGTGGCAATCTTTTTTGCTATTTCTTTCTTTCGATTTTCCGGAGCAATGGATATTTTTAAAGCCATCATTAATCCAGTGACTGATTTGATCAGAATGCCTGGTGATGTTGTCCCTCTGGCTTTAATGCGTCCTCTCAGTGGCGGTGGTGCTCTTGGTATCACCTCTGAATTAATTACCACGTTTGGTCCTGATTCGCTGGAAGGATTTATGGCTTCGATCATGCAGGGGAGCACAGATACCACCTTTTATATTATTGCTGTTTATTTTGGTTCCGTCGGAATAAAAAATGCCCGCCATGCGGTAGGTGGTGGATTGATTGCCGATTTAGCAGGTATCCTGATGGCAGTATTCGTTGCAAACCTTTTTATATGAGTTATAAAACGCATAACAGCCCTTCTATCCCTGTTGTTTTCAGCTAACATAATTAGAAGGGTGAATAATATTTTAGATAGCTGTCAATGGTAGAAGAAGAGAAAACCTATCCCTCTTTTTTCCAGGCATGTGGATTGTTACTGTGTTGGTTCTTTTTGATTACGGCATGGGGTTTTTTTCTGTCCCTGCTATTCCGCACAACTATTGTTGATGAACACTCTACGTCTGCCTATATCTTGCAGTGGTTCTTTCCTCACCTGGTATTGAGCAGTGGTATAATATGGTTCGGCTTACAAAGAGCAGGTGAGACAGGTTCGGGAGTATGGAAGTCGCCCCCCATTCCCTCTTTTCTATATCCTTTTCTTCTTTTGTTTTTGATTGGTCAATCCCTGTTTCTCATAGAATTTTCTGTTTTGATTCAGCACCTGTTTCCTCTGCCTGATTTATGGATGGAAGTGTTTCGGGATCTTTTCCGGGGCCATTGGTTTCTGGTTTTTTTGCTTGTTGCCGTTATTGTGCCGATAGTGGAAGAGTTTATCTTTCGGGGAATTATTCTCAGAGGTTTTTTAAAACGTTATACCCCCTTTCTGGCAGTAGTTCTTTCCTCAGTTTTATTTGCTTTGATGCATATGAATATAGTCCAGATGGTAACAGGTTTTCTGGCTGGGTTGGTCCTGGGATGGTTATATTATAAAACATATTCTCTGAAGCTGGTTATAGTTGCCCATGCTTTGCATAATACTCTTTCATTGATTTCGGGAGGTTATACTGAATTTCCTGCACTTGAAGTAATGTCTTACAAATTAATGTTCTCAGGGTTGATAGTAGCCCTGGCAACCTTTTTTTACTTATCCCGTTATTGGAAGAAGCTCTTCCAGAAAAAAGAGGGGGAGTTTATAGAATAAAGGTTGCCGCTTGTTCTGGAAGTGCCTGTCTTTCTGCTTAGGGCGTCAAGACGCTCAATGTGAATGCTGATTGTATTTCCTCTAAAAATAGAACTATCTTCAGGAGCCAGAATTCAGGAGACAGAAGTCAGAATGGGAAGGAACAAAGAATAAGAATGTTTCACGCGAAGCTCGCAAAGCCCGCAAAGTAATACCTTGCAAGAAAATATTAAAGAAGATTGCAAATCCGCCAGAGTGAACTTTCAGGCAGACAGAAAATCAGTCCCGGAAAACATGATATTATCTTTTTTTCGTGCTTTATTCTCAGAATAGATGCTTTCTTCAGTAAGGAGAAAAAGTAATTATTTTTCCTGTTCATTTTGCATCATGATGTTAAAATTTTCATCGAATTTGTTATAAGAAAAACTGGTTAAGGAGGGAAAGTTACTGAGATGAGAAGAAAAATGATTGTTTTGCTGATTACTTTTTTATGGGGAGGTGTTTTTATGCTTGCTTCTGAACAGACAGGGCAAGAGTTACACCATGAAATTGAAGAACTGGTTCATGAAGAGCTGGAAAAGGATAATTTCCCGGGAGCTGTGATATACGTGGGAAAAGGTGAAAGCACAGTATTCTTAGAAGCGTATGGTCATAAAACCGAAGAAAATGGAAAAGGTGAAATGACCCGTGATACTATTTTTGACCTGGCTTCTCTTACCAAGCCGGTTGCCACTGCCACAGCTGTTTTGCACCTCGTTGAAGAAGGTAAGATTCAACTGGGGGCGCCGGTGGGTAGATATCTCCCTGAATTTGCCAGGGAAGGAAAAGAAGGGGTACAGGTGAATCATCTCCTCTCTCATACTTCCGGTTTGCCGGCTTATATGAATGCTCAAAATATTAAAGAGAAATACGGTTCTCCCTGTCCGGATGAATTGCCGGAAGAGATATATGCTTTATCTTTAAACAATGAACCTGGAGAAGAAATGACGTACAGCTGCCTTGGATATATTGTTCTGGGTGAGCTGGTAAAAGAGGTCAGTGGTCTTGATCTGGCGGAATACACTGATAAGCATCTTTGGAAGCCTCTTCAAATGATAGACACTTCTTTCAATCCTTCTTCCGGATCACATGATAGAATAGCACCAACCCAGATAATTGATGGAGAACCACTGGTGGGACTGGTTCATGACCCTCTGGCACGCCTGATGGATGGAGTATCTGGGAATGCCGGCTTATTTTCCACAGCGGAAGATCTGGCTCGTTATATTCGTACAATTTTCAATAATGGCATATATGATAACACCCCGGTCTTATCAGAAAGTAGCGTCTTTTTTCTTACAAATGAACAGATAAAGGGAAGGTCCTATGGATTTGATGTAAGATCAAGTTTTTCATGGATAGAAGGTGACCATGCGCCCACTCAGACATTTTCTCATTCCGGTTATACGGGCACTTCTCTCGTGATTGACCCGGAGAATGAA
>PWGE01000281.1 GCA_003554345.1 Candidatus Sumerlaeota bacterium
AAATTATCTCAGGGTAGCCACGCAATATTTTGCGTCTCAAAAGGGTTTTATTTTCAGAGGAGTTCCTCACGACAACTCAGAAGTTAGCACCACCAATGATAAAAATAAGAACAAGATGCCGATTCCGCCAAAGGCGGACTTTCAGACCGCCAGAGTGAACTGTAAGTCGGAGATCGGCGATCCCAGGAAGGCAGAAATACACTAATGGAGTACAAGTTTTTATAGCGACGTATACTATATTTTGAAGGGTCTATTTTCAGAGGAGTTATTTATACCAGTGAGAAAGCTAATTTTTGTTGTTCTTTCCCATTCTGACTCCTGTCTCCTGAATTCTAGCTCCTGAGGATATTTATTTTCAGAGGAGGTTGGTAGTGATTCAAAAGAAAGAGAAGATTCTTTCTACAAAGGTTTTCATTGCAATTATAATTCTTATTATTATGGGTTTGTTTGCCGTGGTGATAAGGGACTTGCCTTCTGCCCGAATAAGGCGAGCAGAAGAGGCTATAAAAGAAGGGGATTACAACCATGCTCTGGAATTGAGTATTCCCCTCCTGGAAAAACCCAAATATGCTTCTGAAGCTGAAAAGGTGATGTATGAAACATATTACCGGCAGGGAAAAGAACTTGTGGATATGAATAAGATGGGAAGTGCTGAAAAGGTATTATCGGTGATACCGCCTGATTCAGAATGGTACAAACCGTCGAGAGAACCCCTCATTAAAAGTTATGCAGGATTGCAAAAATGGGGTAAAGCTGAGTCTGTTTTTGATGAATATTATGATGAGTTAAATATGCAGGACTTACAGATGGTGGTAATACTCGGGAAGACATATTTTTACAGGGATAATCTGCAGCAGGCACAGAATGTATTTGAGAAAGTATTGAGCAATAATCCTGATAATGAGGAGGCTCTTAAACATAAGGCACTGGTGCATGCCCGCTATGGTTTGTGGGATAGGGCACTTTCATTTGTGGATAGAGGGTTAGAACATCATCCGGATTCTACTGAATGGCAGATAATGAAAGGAGCACTCCTGGCTGAAAAAGAAGATTTTGAACAGGCTTCGCATGTTTTGCAGGAAGTCCTGCAGAAGCATCCCGATAATATTCAGGCAGCCTTTTTCTGGTTGATAGTGGCACGACAAAAGGAAGACGTGGACCGGGAAAAAGTTGAGAAGTATCTGCAGAAAATTCAGGAAGCTGATCTTTCTCTTGATGCTCCTTTTTTTCTGGAAAATTGGTCGCAATCTGCAGAGCCTGATATGCCGTCTTTCTGAATAAACCGAAGTGCTTTGAGCCTTTCCTTTTTTCGATTGATCGAGGGTTTTTGAGGAAAGGGCAAAGCTGGAGCAAAGTTTTCTGTGACTGAATTTATTACAATCAAATAGGAAGGAGACAATGGTACAGCATGATTGGTTTTATTCTTTCTCTTTTGACCGCACTCAGTGAATCTTTTAAAGATGTTTTCAGCAAAAAAAGCATATATCATGTGGATGAATATGTGGTGGCATGGGCACTCCATCTTTTTACAGGTCTTTTTCTGGCTCCACTTCTCCTCTTTCATGGATTGCCTGATGTCGAAAATAACTGGCTCAGGGCGCTGGTACCGTCTTCCATTTTGAATGTGGCAGCCACAGTCTGCTTTATGAAAGCAATAAAACTATCCGATCTTTCCGTGACGGTTCCCATGATAACCTTCACTCCTCTTTTTATGCTGGTAACTTCCCCTCTCCTTGTCAATGAGTTCCCTTCTCCGCTGGGTCTGGTGGGTGTCATTGTTATTGTCGTGGGTTCGTACCTTTTGCATACCCGTTCTCCGGAGGGAAAAAGTCCCGGCCCTTTGAAAGCCCTTTCCATAGCAAAAGGTGCAAGATGGATGTTGGGTGTATCATTTATCTGGAGCTTTACCGCAAATATTGATAAAATCGGAGTACAGGCATCTTCTCCGGTTTTTTGGTCGGTTACTCTCCACCTGGCTGTGGGAATCCTTCTTTTTCCCGTGGTGTTGTATTTTTCACGCCATCATTTTCGCCAGCTGCAGGGAACCTGGAAAACCCTGGTGCCGGTGGGGATATTTATGGCGTTGACCATGATTCTACAAATGACGGCTATACAACATTATCTGGTAGCGTATGTGATTGCTATCAAGAGGTTAAGCATACTTCTCAGCGTGTTATGGGGTTACTTGATTTTTAAAGAGGAAAACATTCAGCAACGGTTGCTGGGAGCTTCTATCATGGTTGTGGGGGTTTTCTTAATCAGCCTATCCTGACGGCAGGTGTTCTTTTCCTGTGAAAGACCCTTTTTATCTGCGGCTTCTAAATATTCTTTTCCCTTAAGGGAAGATCTTCAGGGGCATTCCTCATGCTGATGCAGGCGTAGGCACCAGCATGGAGGAAAACAAGTGGACTTACATGGACTGACATGGACAATATGGACAGAACTACAATAAGACCGATTGGATAAAGCAGTCATATCATTTTTCTCGGGGAAATGCAATTTTTTAACTGACTTCTGACTGCTAGAAGTTATTTTCAGAGGAGTTCTTCACGCTGATGCAGACATCAGCGCCACCAATGATGAAAATAATACATGACTGATAGGACCAATATGAGCAATAGGAGATATAGGATTACGGAATCAGGCAGACCCTAATAGTTCTATTTTCAGAGGAGTTCCTCATGTCAGCACGAGTGCTAACGCCACCAAAAATAAAAATAGAGTTTTACCCCCATTTTAATAGTAGATTTCTAAATTATATTTTCTCAAGGTGTTTTTCAGGGCAACCAGAGCCGATTCGGAGATCGGCGCTCCCAGGAAAGCAGCAAGTCAATAGAGAGGTTCAAGTGTTTTTATTAAAGTACCTTGTATTTTGTAGAGTTTTATTTTCAGAGGAGTTATTCACGCCAGTGCGATGGCTGCCGCCATCAATGATGAATCCGCCATAGGCGGACTTTCAGAATAGAGCATTATTCCCATTTTAACAGTGGGTTTCTGAATTATACTTTCTCAAGGTATTTTTTCAGGGCAACCAGAGCCGATACCGCCAGAGTGAACTGTAAGTCGGGGATCGGCGCTCCCGGGAAGGCAGAAATACACTCATGAAGTGCAAGCTTTTTTAGCAACGTATACTATATTTTGAAGAGTTCTATTTTCAGATAAGAATAAACCACGAAAAGCACGAAAGAACACGAAAAAAAGATAATATCTTCTTTTTTCCGGGACTGATTTTCTGTCTTTCTGAAAGTTCACGTTGACGTATTTGCAATCTTCTTTAATATTTTCTTACAAGGTGTTACTTTGCGGGCTTTGCGAGCTTTGCGTGATACATTCTTATTCTTTGTTCTTTCCCATTCTGGCTCCTGTCTCCTGGTATTCTGACTCCTCAGGATAGTTTTATTTTCATCAGAGATACAGGTTATTGCAGGCACGTTTTAAAAAGAGGGTTTTCTCTCCTGTCTCTTTATTTTTTTCAGTTTTGTGGCATTATTGGAAAATAAAAGCAGGCGTGTTGTTCATATTTCTTTAAACCACTGGCTGTTGGAGAATGAAGGTATGGATACTCCTTTGATCAGGGCAGTTCATGTAACGAAACGTTATATTATGGGAGAGGTCCATGTCTATGCCCTGAGGGATATCAATTTCACGCTCTATGATAAAGAGTTAGTGGTAGTCCTTGGACAGAGTGGTTCCGGCAAGACCACGCTGGTCAATATTGTCGGCGGAATGGATGTACCAACCAGTGGTGAGATCTATCTTGGTACCACAGCTCTTCATAAAAAAAGTGAAAGGGCTCTTACAGCGTATAGACGCAAGGAAGTAGGGTTTATTTTTCAGTT
>PWGE01000423.1 GCA_003554345.1 Candidatus Sumerlaeota bacterium
AATGTCAAAGGAAAAGAAAACCTGTACGGTTTACCTGCTCAAACCACAACTCTTACCCTTTTCTGGAATAAAGACCTTTTCCGCCAGTACAGGGAAGAATTGAACCAGGCAGGACTCAACCACCGTCGTGCTCCGGAAAACTGGGAAGAATTTATCGAATATGGAAAAATTCTAACAGATCCGGAAGAGGACCTTTTTGGTTTCGCTATGACCAATTCTCTGTGGTTCTCTTTTCCGCTCATCAATTCTTACCAGGGAGCCATTGTTGAAACCGACAAGGATGGAAGATTTTTTCCGACTTTTGATAATAAAAGGACCCGGGCAGCTCTCGAATTGAAGAAATCCTTCTATCAGGAACATCAAATAGAAGCCGGTGCCTGGCAAGCTGGCGCTATTGCCCCTGAACAGGGTTTTATCAATGAAAATTATGCCATGATTTTGATGGGCCCCTGGAATATTGAGCGTTTTCAAGCAGTCGGCATCAATTTCGGTGTAGACCTGATACCCCGTCCCGGCAAACAGCAGGCTATAGAAGTGGGTCTTATCCCGGAAGATGCTTCTGAAGAAGAATATAATGAAAAAGTAACCACTTCTTCTACCATAGGAGGCAATAATATCGTGGTTTTCCGGGGAAGTGAGCATCCCCAGATTGCTTATGAAATAGCCCATTTCTTTTCAGATGAAGAGGCCCAAAAAAAGTGGGCGGAAGAGCTCGGACAGATACCGGTACGCCTGGAAGCCCAGGAAGATCTTGATCTGGAGGGTTTTCCCGAGATTCTTACCTTTATCGACCAGATTAATTATTCACGGGCTATTCCCCCTATTCCTCTGTACGGTACCCTCGAAAGCGAGGTATATACTCCCGAAATGGACCTGGTCCTGCAGGGCAGATCCGATCTTGACAGGGCAATTAGAAACATGAACCGGCGCTTTCAAGAACAGATACTGGATCTCATAATTGTAGAATAGTTATTCAACAATTAAATTCTCTTTTTCATTCAAAAAAATAAAAGGTATTCACTGATGAACAAAAAAATATTATTCTTATTTATCTGCACTTTTTTGAGTGCCCCTTTTCTCAGCCAGGCAGATGTGATGCTTCAGTATTTCGAAAGCCGGTGGGAAACCATCGAACGACGAGCAGTCGATGTTTTTCTGAGCGGATACTCCTCAGTCTGGCTTCCCCCCAATGCCGTGGCTGATAGCGGGGGATGGTCAGTAGGATACGATCCTTTTGACCGTTTTAATTTTGGTTCACCGGAATGGCAAACTCTGTATGGAACAAAGGACTCCTACGAAATGATGGTTGACGAACTACAGAAAGCCGGTATCAGAGTCTATCAGGATGTCATCCTCAATCATAATGGATTTCGGGACCACAGGACCCCGGGTTTTGAAGAAGAGGGGGGATATCCCGGTTTTGCAACCTCTCTTCCTGATGATGAATATGGTGACTTTCATCCCCCGGATGCTCAGGATGAATGGGAAGAAAGGATAGAAGGATTAATATCCATTGCCCATGACAAGAATCATCAGTATATCCGCCATCCCGTGGAAGAGGACGAAGATAATCTTCCCTATGAAGATCCTGACTCAGACAATCGAAGACTTTACTTTGATCCCTCACCCGATCCCGAAGATGAAACAACACCTTCCGGTTTTAATCTCTCCAATCCTGAAGGCGGAGAACCCTTCAAAGAAAATGCCACCGGTTTACTTTTACGTTATATGCGGTGGATGAACGAAGTCATAGAGGTGGACGGTTTTCGTCTGGATGCTGTGAAACATATACCCACATGGTTTTTCGATGATTTTTATGATGACGCTTTACACCAAAAAGGACGCCGGGACCTGGAAGGAGAACATACCACTCCTTTCAGTTTTGGAGAAGCTTATACCGGAGATTTCAACCACTTAGCTCAATATATTCAGAAAGATGAGACCGCTCATCGTGATGTGCTGGATTTCCCCCTTTTCTTTACCCTCGAAGATATATTTAACGCAGGGGGTTATGGCGACTTACGAGAATTATCAACAGCCAGTATCGACGGACTGGACGGAAATTATCATAACGGCACTTACGGAGTACAATTTGCCGGCAGCCATGATGACCAGGCTCCTTCAGCCGATAATCCTGCTCATGCCTATATACTCACCCGTCCGGGTTATCCCCTGGTCTATTTCAATGCCTTCGAATTTGGAGAAGACAGAGATTTCCCGGAACCTGGCAGAGGCGATGCCCTGGGAGGAAGATACGGAGACCGCATAACCCGTCTTGTTCAGATTCATAATGAATATGCACGAGGAGAGATGAAAATTCGCCGGGAGGCAGAAGACATCTATATTTACGAACGCAGCAGCAATCTTCTGGTAGGTATAAGCGACCGGGAAGACGAAGGATACCAGCAGGCAACCGTAGATGTTGACTTCCCTCCTGAAACAGAACTACGCGAACTTACCGGTAATCATGACCAATCTGAAGAAATTGCGGAATATCTAACTGTCAACAGCAATCAGCAGGTAAGCTTGCGAGTACCTCATAACAATCTTCAGCAGGGATATGTAATGTATGGACCTGATAATCCAAAGGGGGAGTTGAGCATTGAACCGGTAAGTGACATAATGAAAGCAGACAGCGAGGACAGAACGCTTGCCAAGCAGCGACTTGCTGATATTCCTGTAGTAACAGAAGATACCATTACCCTTACTTTGCAAACCACAGAGGACATCCCCGAAGATAATGCCATATTCCGCCTGAACAGGGGTGAAAATATTACCGGTGAAATGTTCATGAGCGGTGAGTTTCCAGGATTTGAACCTTTTGATACCCATAATCCCCGTCACGAAGGGGGAAACGGATTATATAAACAGGAAATTGACGTAAGCAATCTGGAGGAAGGTTATCATTATATTCAGGTTGCTGCTTTCATTAACCGTCCCGTAGATTATCCCCCGGTTTTTACTGATTTTCGAAAAGCATTCTATCTTGATCGTGAAGGAGTGGCTATGGAAGTACTCTATCCACCACTCAAAGATGGCATGCATACTATCGAATCGGAAGAATATGTTCTCCGCTTCAAAAATCCCTGCGGTACCGGCAATAGTTTTCACATATTTTTTGATGATGAAGCCCGGAGTACAAATGTGGAAGATTACCTTGATGAAGTCGATGAAGAAAACCGCATGACTCAATACGATCGCCGCCACTGGGAATATCACTGGCATAATATTCCAGAAGGTGAACGAACAGTCGCAGTTGTAGGTTTCGAAGAATCAGGGCGAGCAGAACTTCATCGATGGGAAAATTTTTACTCCGGAGAACCCGATTCAATAATAGCTTCTTTGAGTGCCGAACCCATAGAAGGGGTAGCTCCACTTACGGTGGATTTTAATGATGATTCTCTCGGAGAAATTGACACCTGGCAATGGAATTTTGGCGACGGCAGCACTTCTTCAAAACAAAATCCCGTGCATGAATACACAGAGCCGGGACATTATTCTGTTTCTTTAAAGGTTACGGGACCTGCAGGAAGCGACCAGAAAACAGAAGAAGAACTCATCACTGTTCTCGAACCTGCGTATGCAGATTTCGAGGTTAATGTTACTTCGACAAATCCAGGGGAAGAGATAATATTTACTGACCTGTCAACAGGTTATATCACAGAGTGGCTCTGGGATTTTGGCGACGGCACAGCAAGTTCCGACCGTCATCCGTCACATTTTTATGAAGAACCAGGGGTTTACACAATAAGTCTAACAGCAGCCAATCCTTATCAGTCCGATAGTATGACAGAAGAAAACCATATTCTTGTTTACCAGGAAGGAACACCTGAATT
>PWGE01000082.1 GCA_003554345.1 Candidatus Sumerlaeota bacterium
ATTTTGAAGTATATTTTGATACCAACCGTGATCTTGATACTTTTCATCGCATGATGGTTAACTATGATGAAACCATACTATGCAGTGATCCTGACGGACTGTTTACATTCGATTTCGATGTGGCAACTCACATTGGAGAAGATTACTGGAGCGCAGAGTTTCGTATACCTTATACAGAACTGAACACAGATCCTCCCGAAGAGGGCGACGAATGGGGGTTCAATGTGCGCCGTCATCGACAACAGGTAGAACCGGCACAACGTGACTGGGTGAAAATGCGCAACTTTCCTGCCCAACCCCCTTATTTTGGAATTTTACATTTTAAATAAGAGACTGGATGAAGCAACACGAAGTACCACCTTTACGTTATTGCAAGGGAATCGGAGAAAAACGGGAAAAACTGTTACATAAGCTGGGTATATATACGGGAAAGGACCTCTTGTTTCATTTTCCCCGTGATTACCAGGATTGGCGTACTATTGCCGATCCCCCTCAATTACTGGCCCCGGAAAAAACAGCTTTTGCCGGGAAAATAACCGGGATCCAGAGCAGGCGGGCACGAAACCGCAAAATTCACATCATCAAGGTTCTTTTGCAACGAGAACATCTTTACCTGCCGGTTATTTTTTTCAACCAGCAATACCTGTCAAACATCTTTGCACCAGGGAAAATATTGATAGTTTATGGGAAAATAGACAGGGGGCGATATGGTCTGGAAATGAGCCAGATAGAAAGCTGGGAGCTTCTTGAAAGAGTCGAGGACATTCCTGAGAGAGCCGCTATTCAACCTGTTTACCCTCTCACCAATGGTCTGACCCAGCACATAATGCGAAAAATTATTCGCAATGCTTTTAGAGAGTATAGAGAACAAATAACTGAGTATCTTCCTTCCGCCTTTCAAGAAAGCTTTAACATTGATTCTCTTTCAGAAACATTACAGAAGATACATTTTCCTTCCTCAGAAAAAGATATTCAAAGTGGCCGCTTTTCCATGAAAATACGGGAAGCCCTTTTCCCTGTTTTATACTGGGAAATGAAAAAACAACAGACGATTCACCAACCCTATTCTATCTCTTACAACACAGAACTGGACCCTCTGCGGGACTTCATCAGAAATCTCCCCTTCTCTCTGACTCATGCCCAGAAAAGAGTGTTGCAGGAAATAAAAGACGACCTTTTTGCACACCTCCCAATGCGACGTCTCTTGCAGGGAGATGTAGGATCAGGAAAAACAATCGTTGCCTTTATCAGTGCTCTCTTCGCTATATACTCCAACCAAAAAGCCTGCTTTATGGTACCCACAGAAATACTGGCGCTCCAGCATTTTAAAAACCTTACAAGAATTATACAGCAGCAGGGCCTGGAAAATAAGATACGTCCTATCACATTACTTGGCTCTCTATCTGCAAACGAAAAAAAGAAAGTTCGCCGGCAAATAGCTCAAAATGAATATAATTTTATTATTGGTACACACGCTCTTTTTCAGGAAAAAGTTGATTTTCCAGACCTGGCGTATGTCATCATTGATGAACAGCACCGTTTTGGTGTAGCCCAGCGTGGGAATCTCATTGAAAAAGGGCATAACCCTGATGTTCTGATTATGACAGCAACTCCTATCCCCCGGACTTTGACAATGACATTATACGGGGATCTTAAAGTCTCTATTCTGGACGAACTTCCTCCGGGCAGACAAAAGGTTCATACGCGATTAGTTGGTCAGAATAATACCGGAAAACTGCTTGCGTTTTGTCGTTCTTATCTTAAAGAAAACGGGCAAATTTATGTCGTTTGTCCCTTGATTGAAGAGTCTGAAAAACTGGAGTTAAAAGCTGCTACCAGGGCATTTGAAGAATATAAGGAACACTTTCATCCTTATAGCTGCGGTTTATTACACGGCAAAATGAACACAAAAGAAAAACAGGAGATAATGGAAGCTGTGGCAGAAAACAAAATTCAGGTACTCATTTCTACCACTGTTATCGAAGTAGGAGTTGACGTTCCCAACGCTAATTTTATGATTATTGAGCATCCGGAAAGATTCGGTCTCTCCCAACTCCATCAACTTCGAGGCAGAATAGGCCGTGGTAGTGAAAGAGGATACTGCTTCCTTAAAATACAGGGGAACAATTCTCAGGAAACCCTGCAGCGCCTTCAAGTACTGGAAAAAACCACCAATGGATTTGAGATATCCCACTATGACCTGGAATTCAGAGGGCCGGGAGAGTTTACAGGAACACGACAACACGGCTTTCTGGATTTTCAATTCCTGGACCTGGCAACAAATCTTCCACTTATCAGCAAAGTTCGTCATGCCATTGCTGATCTCCTCACTAAAGACCCTTCCCTGAATAAACAAGAAAACCAACCCTTAAAACAGGAGTTTGTAAGAAAATATGAGGACCAGTTAAAATATCTGAATGTAGAATAGAGGGAACCTTCTCAGTCTGTAAGCATTCATTATTATATATGCCAACCTTTTCGTTTGCCGCTCATAGAAAAAATATGTCTTTTTTGCATATCTTGAATATTTTAGGTTAAAATATATAATCCCATGAAAAATAAAATTCCATTCTACCGGATACAGTAACATGTTAAACAGCAGCCTCTGCATTATATTTCGCCAGATAATAAATAGAGTGGTCTCATAATACTTAATTGATAGGAATTTTGGGGATATGAAGCAAAACCTCTTTTCTTCTCTTATCCATTCAACAACCATCCAGCTTATATTATTAATAGGATGGACAAGTTTGCATTTAATAACAGGAAATACTCTCTACGCCTTTTTCATTATTGTGTTTTTTTTAATAGTTTCACGAATACGGCATTCTAATATTATAATTATGGCAACAGTTTTTTTGTTTATCTATTTTTACTTGCCTTCGACCAATACTCTTTATGAAATACGAAATATTACCCTTCATGCCAGCCAGCAGCGTTCTCACATAGTTCCCACCATTCTGTCTCCGGACGCAGGAAGAGAAGTATTGCCTGTTGAAGTACAGGAAATGCTCTGCCTCATGGAATCTCATAATATTCCGGATTACAGACTTGCCAGGCCGCTCGATACAAACCTGGAAATACATCAACGCATTCTGGAATCTGCGTGGCCCCGGAAAATGGATGTTTCTTCATCATACCTGATTCATTCACTTGATATATCCGACTTTCAGCTGCCCTTACCGTTAGATTACACGACTTCTTCATATTTATTTATACTAACCACTGAACTCCATGAATTTCAATCAAGTCCCTATTACACAATGATAGATAAAAGAAAAAAGGTGGCTCTTGTTTACCGTCATTAATATTTTACAAATATTTCTTTTTATTATAGCTGGTATCTTTTATTTAGGCGGACAGGGCTGGTTATTGGGAGGACTCCTTCTTCATAAGAGCCTGATAAAAAGGAAGTCAGATACTCTTTTGCTCGGAGAATTACCATTTCTCTTAATATGCGGAATGATAATAAATTATTTCATTCTCTTACTTTTTCAACACCTTGTTATCAGTCTCATAATTTCGGGATTACTCGCAGTTATTGGTCTATGCACCTATACTCTTTACTTTTTCACTATATCCGGGAAAAAAAGATATTTACCAACCGCCGGTCAGTTAACAGGAATATTGCTGATCTGTTTTATTTTTCTGGGTCCCATCCTGACAGAACCACTCCACGAGTGGGATGCCCGTACTATCTGGTTTTTTCACGCTAAAATGATTTTTGAAGCAGAAACCATCGGTCAGGAAGCCGGCTGGCAACATCCATCTGTACAGGTCACCCATACCGATTACCCCAAACTTG
>PWGE01000065.1 GCA_003554345.1 Candidatus Sumerlaeota bacterium
AATGCCCCTGAGGAAAAAGCTCGAGGAATTACTATTAATACTGCTCATGTGGAGTATCAGACGGAAAAGCGGCATTATGCTCATGTGGATTGTCCCGGACACGCTGACTATATTAAAAATATGATTACCGGTGCTGCTCAGATGGATGGAGCGATTCTGGTTGTTTCTGCAGCTGATGGGCCTATGCCTCAGACGCGGGAACATATCCTTCTCGCCCGTCAGGTGAATGTGCCATCGATCGTTGTCTTTTTAAACAAAACTGATCAGGTTGATGATCCTGAATTGATCGACCTGGTCGAACTGGAAGTGCGCGAGTTGCTCAGCACTTATGATTTTCCTGGTGATGATGTGCCGGTAGTTAAAGGCTCGGCTCTTAAAGCTCTCGAAAGTGAGGATCCCGAATCTGAGGATGGAAAAGCGATTATGGAATTGCTGGATGCTATTGATGACTTTATTCCTGAACCTGAACGTGATATTGATAAACCTTTTCTCATGCCTATTGAGGATATTTTCACCATTTCTGGTCGGGGAACAGTTGTTACAGGCCGGATCGAGAGAGGGAAAATCAAGGTTAGTGATGATGCTGAACTTGTTGGATTTGGCGATACTCAGAAGACAGTTATCACAGGTGTAGAAATGTTCCGCAAAGAGATGGATGAAGGACAGGCTGGTGATAATGTCGGACTGTTGCTGCGGGGTATAGGAAAAGACGATGTGGAGCGCGGACAGGTTGTGGCTGCCCCGAAATCCATCACTCCTCATACCCGGTTTAAAGCAGAGGTATATGTGTTGTCGAAAGAAGAAGGCGGCCGTCATAAGCCCTTTTTCCCCGGTTATCGTCCCCAGTTTTACCTGCGTACTACCGATGTTACCGGCGAAATTAAACTGCCCGAAGGTGTTGAGATGGTAATGCCAGGTGATAATGTCAATATGGAAGTAAACCTGATTACACCTGTAGCACTCGAAGAGGAGCTGAGGTTTGCTATTCGGGAAGGTGGACGTACAGTAGGTGCGGGGGTTGTAACCGATATTATTGAGTAATTAATGAAGAGTGATAAAATCGCAAGGATGAAAATACGATGAGAGACTCTATCATACTGTCCTGTACTGAATGTAAGCGTAAGAATTACATGACAACCAAAAATAAGAGGAAGCATCAGGAAAAATTTAAAGTGAAGAAATACTGTCGCTTCTGTGATAAGCACGTAGTGCATAAGGAGACGAAGTGACAGGGAAATCTGCTTTATGCTTTATGGGTAGGCCTGTAGCTCAACTGGCAGAGCACCGGTCTCCAAAACCGACGGTTGGGGGTTCAAGTCCCTCCAGGCCTGCCAGCTATACCTGTAAGCAAAGGATTTGAAGATGGGAAAAGTAAAGAATTATCTTTTGGAAACGAAAAAGGAACTTAATAAAGTAAGCTGGCCCGATAAAGATGCTGTGTTGTCCTCTTCAGGGGTGGTTGTAGTGGTGATGGTGTTTCTGGCTTTGCTTTTTTTTATCGAGGATAATATCCTGAGATACGTTTTAATGATACAATTGTTTGGCTTTGGGGGTTAGTCCGAAGCTCCAAGGTTATATCTTTCCCCGGGAGTGAAGAGTTGAAGAATACAATGCAAAACACTGATTACATGTGGTATGCCATACAAACACTGACCAGCCAGGAAAAACGGGTCAAAGATGCGATATTGAAAATGTACAGGGATAATGAAGGGGTGAAAGAAGTGCTGGTGCCGGAAATTGAAGTGGTAGAGATGAAACAGGGAGAACGGGTCTATCGTAAGCAGAAGTTGATGCCAGGATATGTATTGATACATTTGAAACCAGAAAAAGCATTATTCGAACAAATTCGTAGAATTAACGGGGTGGTGAATTTCCTGGGAGCATCGAATCCTCAGCCTCTTTCAAAGAAAGAAATGGAAGAGATATTTGAGAAAACTGAGTCCTCTGATAAGACCACCAGGGTGGAAATCCGCTTTAAGGTGGATGATAAGGTTCGTATAATTGATGGGCCATTTCAAAATCTGACGGGAAAAGTGCTGGCGATTGATCCGGAAAATGAAAAGGTGAGCGTGGAAGTTCCGATTCTGGGTCGCTCAACATCGGTTGAACTTGATGTGATGCAGGTAGAAGCAATCAATTAATAATCGAGAATCGAGGGATATACAATGGGAAAAAAAGTATTGAAAAAAATCAAATTGCAGATTCCAGGAGGGCAGGCAAACCCTGCACCGCCTGTGGGGCCTGCTCTGGGACAGGCGGGAGCTAATATTATGGAATTCTGCAAGGCTTTTAATGCAAAAACCAAAGATCAGCCTGGTGTCCTGATACCTGTTGAAATTACTGTATTTGCCGATAGATCCTTTACATTTATTACCAAAACTCCCCCGGCTTCTTATTTGCTGAAAAAAGCAGCAAAACTTGAAACTGCTTCAGGAATACCAAATCGCGATAAGGTGGCGAAAATAAGCAGGGAACAGGTTAATGAAATCGTGAAAATGAAAGCTGAGGACTTGACTTCCTATGATGAAGAAGGAGGTTTTTCCCAGATTAAAGGAACTGCCCGTAGTATGGGTATTGAAGTGGAAGAGTAAATGATAACATAAGTGGGAGGCTGAAAAGCTGTTTGACCACGAGAGGTGAGCTATGAAAAAAAGAGGAAAAAAGTATCTGGAAGCCTTGAAGAATGCAGATGTAACAAAGAATTATCAGAATCTGGAAGAGGCTATTCAGGCAGTAAAAAAAGTTGCTTATGTGAATTTTGATGCCACAGTGGATGTGAGTATCTATACTAACTTGAATCCTCGCAAACCGGAACAGCAAATTCGTGGAAGTATCCCCCTGCCTCACGGTACGGGTAAAACGGTTCGTGTTGCTGTTTTTGCCAGTGGCGAACAACTGAAAGAGGCTGAAGAAGCAGGTGCCGATTATGTCGGCGGAGAAGAACTTGTTGAAAAAGTGAAAAATGGCTTCATGGATTTTGAGGCTACTGTTGCCACTCCTGATATGATGAGACATCTGGGTAAAGTGGGTAAATATCTCGGTCCCCGGGGTTTAATGCCATCACCTAAGACGGGAACAGTTACCAGGGACGTTGCTAAAGCAGTGAAGGATGTTAAAGCTGGAAAAATAGATTATAAGGTAGAACGTCATGGCAATATACATCTTATTGCCGGTAAGGTCAGCTTCGATGATAAGGCATTGCTGGAAAATCTCAGGCTTATCCTGGAGACCATTGTTAAATCTCGACCCGCTTCTCTGAAAGGACCTTATTTCAGAAGAATTGCCCTTTCTCCCTCAATGGGTCCCAGCATTTTACTTGATGTAAATACTGTTTATAATATGTTCAGATAAACGCTTTAAATAAACCTGGTAAGATCTAGACAGAATAAAAGCAAATAAGCTGTAGACAGTAGGAACAGCATACAAGACGGCTGTTTAAATAGTCCTACCGAGGCGGATGAAGGTATCAACCCTGTAGAAGGGCATCCCTCGCCTCGTTCTACAGGGTGTTTTTTTTGCCGGGAAATACCAGTTAAGATAGGAGGGGAATATTGTGCCGAATCCTCAAAAGATTCAAAAAGTGAAAGAATATGAAGAGATGTTGTCCGATCTTAAAAGCATGGTGATCGTAGATTATCGTGGACTGTCGGTGGCTGAAGCCAATGAATTGCGTTCTAAAGCTCGCGATGCTCAAGTGTCTTATCGTGTGGTAAAGAATAATCTTTTTAAACGTGCTCTGGAAAGCAATGAAGAACTTGCAAACATGCAGGATAAGTTTATAGAAACCCGTG
>PWGE01000192.1 GCA_003554345.1 Candidatus Sumerlaeota bacterium
ATCATCCTTTATTATTAAGCAATGAAAAAAAAATCTTCAACTGTTTCAGCCATCTCTCAAACAAAAAGCACGGCTCTTGCTCTATTTGACTTTGACGGCACGCTTACCACTCGAGACTCCTTTCTTGATTTTCTTTTGTATTCCCGGGGCAAAATAAGGGTCTTATCAGGGAGCATATTACTCGCCCCCTTTCTCCTTGCTTATAAGATGAGAATTCTCTCCAACCAGAAAGCCAAAGAACTTGTTTTACAGTATTTTTTCAAAGGCTGGCAAAAAAAAAGGTTTCAGGAAACAGGCTGCAAGTACGGTTCAGAACGTGTACCTCAATTAATCAATCCCGGAGCATGGAACACTTTACAGAGTCATCTTCAAAAAGGACACACGGTCGTCATAGTCACTGCTTCACTGGAAGAGTATCTGCGTACCTGGACAGAAGGGCAGGGTTTATATCTCATTGGATCCCGTTTAGAATATAAAAACGGAACAATCACGGGAAAGTTAAAGGGAAAAAACTGTTATGGCGCTGAAAAAGTTCACAGGATCAGAGAATGTTTTACGCTCTCAAACTATAACAGCATTTATGCCTATGGTGATTCCAGGGGGGACAGAGAAATGCTTCAGTTAGCTGACCATTCTTTTTACAGAAGTTTTCAATAAATAGCAGAAAGAGGCGTGTGAAAAAGGGAAAATCACCACTTAAATTTTTATGCCAGGATATAATAAAAAATAGCCTCAAAACTCAAGAAGATTACAAAGAAAGCGTTCCCTTTTGTTTCAATCGCTCTATATCCGCCCTGACCATCATCCTTACCAGTTGTTGAAAATCCACCTCTAAGCTCCACCCCAGCTCATGTTGAGCGCGGGAAGGATCAGAAAGCAACACCTCCACTTCAGCAGGGCGGAAAAAAGCCTGGTCCACAGTCACATGCTTTTCCCAGGGCAAACCAGCAACGGCAAAAGCTTCGCTCACGAAATCCTGTACCGAATAATTTTCACCACTCCCTATCACATAATCAGAAGGTTTGTCCTGCTGCATCATCAGCCACATAGCCCTGACATAGTCACCGGCAAAGCCCCAATCCCGACGCACCTCCCGATTCCCCAGCGCCAGTTTATCCTGCAAACCAGCCTTAATACGAGCTACTGACGAACTAATCTTACGAGTCACAAATTCAGGACCCCGCCGTGGAGATTCATGATTGAACAAAATACCCGAACAGGCATACATATTATAGCTTTCCCGGTAATTCATGGTTATATAATGGGCATAGACCTTTGCCACACCATATGGACTACGAGGATGAAAAGGGGTATTCTCATTCTGGGGAAACTGCTGGGCTTTTCCAAACATTTCACTGGAAGAAGCCTGATAAAACCTGGCACGAGGAGCAGATTCGCGGATGGCTTCCAGCAAATGCAGTGCGCCCACTGCCGTCACATTGGCAGTATAGACCGGTTGTTCCCATGATATTGCCACGAAACTCTGGGCTGCCAGGTTATATACTTCATCCGGCTGAATTTGTGCCATCAGACGGTTTAAAGAAGATTGATCTGTCAGGTCTCCCGATACCAGTTCTATATCATTCATCAGATGACTGATACGCCACCAATCAGAACTGCTGGTACGACGTACCATACCGTATACTTTATATCCCTTTTCCAGCAATAATTCAGACAAATAGGAGCCGTCCTGTCCCGATACCCCGGTAATCAGTGCTTTACGCTTTGCCATCACTCACCATCCTCGTGCGTTTTATCCTGACTGGACTGGAGTATTGTAACTCATTCTCAAAGGTTTACAAGATAATCAGCCTTCTCGCACAGGCTCTGCAATACATGTCTGCTTATTCACAAAATAAATCAAAAGCATAGTAAAACATTTCTAACAGTACGAAGAAACATACCAACATGTCTGGCCGGCTCCTTATGCTACTGCATAACACTCTTTTTGAATCATTCATTCTCTTAGCTGGAGAACATCAATAACAAAAGCAGAGGCACACATGGCTCTGCACTTCTGCTTTTTTCATTGGCCCTTCAAATAAAGTCAATGCACGAAAATATGGAAATCAACCTGATATAGCGGAACAATTAATTTGCTTCAATAAGCCGGTTCCTGATAATTATATCCATCGGGGTTAATCTGAGTGCGAATAATATTCCCCTTACTTATTGTACCATTGGTAGGATCATATACTTCCAGAAACCAGTATTCATTCCCATCTCTTCTATAATTAAAACGAGAAAAGGTCTCTCCGGCATCGGGACCAAAACTGTAAATTCGCCAATCCCCGTAAACGTCCAGATTAATTGCATTCCACTCATATTCTTCCACAAAAAAACGCATCGGATGATAAGTAATTGCCCGATTTGCAGCTGTGGTATCAAAACGAGTTCCGTCCCTGAAAGGATCAGGTAAATGCGCATCGGTCAGATACGCTACAGGAGTGGAAAGATAAACCGGTAAAGTATCAAGTAACAAACCATCTCCAGCCGCACCCACCTCCACAGTGGTACCATCTGCAAGTTCCTGGGTTCTATTTCCATCCGCATGTACCTCTTTATAATGCACTCTATCTGGTGGATAGGCATTGTGGTCCACATAATAGGACTCCAGAGCTGTCGCCGCTGAACGCATGTCTGCCTGAACCCGGGAAACTTTCGACCTTACCTGCGCCTGCAAAAAATTCGGGATAGCAATAGCTGCCAGAATGGCAATAATGGCAACAACTATCAATAATTCAATAAGGGTAAAACCTTTCTTCATCAACCAACCTCCTTATTATTTTATTTGTACAAACAATCAGTTTTCTCACTAATCTTTCCTGTATTTCATTTCTTTATAGTATAAAACATTTTTGCTTTTGTAGCCACTAAAAAAACCATACTTTCAATTAAATAATGTATTAACTAGAGCATGTGACAATATACACCTCTTCTTATTGAAACGCATTTAGAAGCTGTAAGAAAAAGGCGAGCAGGTAAAATGGTTTAATTGCGAAAGAAAGTTCTCTGGAAAGAAATTAATCTTCAGATTCGCCAGGACTGACGTTTTTCAGAGAATCTCTAAATTTTAAATGCATCATGGCCTGACTCAGGCTGATAAGTCCCTGTTCAAAGAGAGTAATAATATGCTGGTCAAAGGAATACATTCCTTCTCCGGTAGAAGTTTGGAGGAGGGTAAAGAGCTGTTCTGTCTTCTCAGCGCGAATAATCCTACGAGCAGCAGGGTTTGCAACAAGCAATTCAGTGGCCAACACTCGTCCACTTTTACCCAGTATAGGTAATAATTTCTGGGAGACCACTCCTAACAACGAATTTGCCAGCTGGATACGAATTTGATTTTGCTGATAAGGCGGAAAAACATCAATGATTCGGTCAATGGTTTGTTGAACATCCGGCGTGTGAATGGTCGCCATTACAAGGTGACCGGTTTCAGCAGCAGTTAATGCAGTAGAGATTGTCTCCAGGTCACGCATTTCACCAATGCACAGTACATCAGGATCCTGGCGAAGTGCTCGTTTGAGGGCTTCTGCAAAATGTCTGGTATCCTCTCCTACCTCTCTCTGTTTCACAAGACCACGCTTGTGCTTATGAAGATACTCAATGGGGTCTTCAATAGTAACGATAAGAACCCTTCTTTCCCGGTTTATCTGATCGATAAGAGAAGCTAAAGTAGTTGTCTTTCCAGAACCCGTAGGACCGGTAATGAGGATCAGACCGGAGGGCTTATGTGCCAATTCTACAAGCTTTTCAGGAAGACCCAGTTGTTGGGG